>CAJAEK010000194.1 GCA_903938735.1 uncultured Actinomycetes bacterium
ACGTGGCGGAAATCGCCGATCCGGGCGTACTGCGCAAATGGGGATTTCTCGCGGAATTCAAATCCGCCGGGCGCATCAAGAATCTCAAAGCCGTGCGCCAAAATCTGATCACGAAGTTTGTCAGCCAGTGCGAAATCTTTATTAGCGCGCGCTTCTTGTCGAGCTGATCCCAGCGCGGTTACTTCTGCTGGAACGTTCATGCGTTGGCGACGATTGCCTTCGCCATTCCTAATACTTTGGTATCGGCGCAGACTGCGGTGATATCAATCTTCGCATCACCAGCTTCAGTGATCTCGGAAATCTTGCCGCTTACGATTAACTCAACATCAGTATCTGCTGGTACAACGACTGGCTTGGTGAACCGAACCGAAAACTCTTTTACTGATGATGAGCCGCCTGCTTGGTCGGCCACGTACTTGCCGGCGAGCGCCATCGTCAACATTCCGTGCGCAATCACATCCGGCAGGCCGACCGATTTTGCGAAAGCTTCGTCTTGATGGATTGGGTTCTGATCGCCGGATGCGTTCGCATATGCCACCAAGAGTGCGCGATTGATATGAAAGGTATGTGATGGTAATTCCTGCCCAAGAATGAAGCGGCTCATGCCCGAACCACCAAGGTCGACCAGGTCGAGACAACTAATTCAGTGCCGTTAAAGAGGTCTCCGCGGACGGTCACGATTTCATTTCCGGCCATCACGCGAGCCGATTCGATGGTGGAATCACAGCGCAGGGTGTCGCCCGCAACTATCGGACGCTTAATTTCAAAACGTTGCTCGCCATGGACGACGCGGGTCCAATCCAAACCACTCTCTTGCAAGAGCTTCTGGGATTGATCCAAAGTGATGGTGATGGCATAGGTAGGCGTTGCTACCGAGATTTCGGATTCGCCAATAACCGCAGCAAATGCGGAGATGGATTCTTGCGAAACAGAAGTGCTAGTCGCACCAGGGAAGGTGCGCCCGACCAGGTCGGGGTTGAGCATGTGTTATCGGGTTTCGCGGTGTGTGGTCGACAGCTTGCAACGTGGGCAGAACTTCTTGAGTTCTAGGCGATCTGGATCGTTGCGGCGGTTCTTCTTGGTGATGTAGTTACGCTCTTTGCACTCGACACAGGCCATAGTGATCTTAGGACGTACATCCGCGCTCTTGCTTGCCATGGTCCTGCTCCTTTATTTCTGCTGAAATTCTGATACCTATTATATATGCGCCCGTTGGCACACATTTTTCGTAGCGGAAGCCGGATTTGAACCGGCGACACAGCGATTATGAGCCGCTTGCTCTACCAAGCTGAGCTATCCCGCCATAAAAATTCAGCGTGAGCCGAATTTTCGAGCCCCCCAACGGAATCGAACCGTTGACCTTTTCCTTACCATGGAAACGCTCTACCGACTGAGCTAGGGGGGCAGACAATTGCAGGCGCCGAGCGTACAACCAACGGGGGGTCGGGGGCGAATCAGGGTGAGCTCGGGCGGCCGGCACCCGTTCAGCATGGGAGAATTAGCGCAAATGTTCGACTTCTTCCTCAAAAGTCTCGTCTCCACCCGCCGGCGCCAAGCAGCGCTGATCGCTAGCGGCGGCATTGTCATTCTCTGCCTCGGGGTCATCGCAACAACCGTGGTCTATCAACTCAACCACCCCAGCCAAAACTTTAAGCCGTTCAAGACGCATGCCGACCTGCCGTTCCAGCCGATGGAGACATACACGGATTCGATGAACGGAACTTTCCCGTCGGATACGCCAAACTTTCATGATTCACCATGTCCAGCGTTGGCTACTGATTGGGTGAAGCAAGAGAATGCCAAGCCCGGCGTCAGCATGACGTTGCAGGATTGGGCACACTTAGATTTACCGAATGCTTTAGGCAGCGCGCTGTGGCTGAACAACACCTCAGTTTCGTGCGGTGACAAGTTACAGATTCACGCTTCGCTCTTTGATACCAAGCAGACGTATGCACCTGCCGGCCCACGGACGATTGTGGCGCTGCGCATTGGGTATTACAGCGGGTCGGGCGCTCGCGAAGTCTGGACATCAGGTCCGCTTAATCTCAAAGCACAGAAAGTCCCGCTACCTCGTAACGCAACGCGAATGGTTGAGACTACGTGGCCGACGACAACGTCTGTAAATGTTGGCGATGACTGGACGCCTGGCATCTATTTGATTGCCACCATGTCGCCCAATAACACGATTGAAAATGTGGCGCCGCTTGTTGTGCGTGCACCACTCGGTAGTTCGCCGCTGCTCGTAGTCCACTCATTCATGACCTGGAATATCTACAACACCTTTGGTGGGCGTTCTGGATACGAAGGTCCTGGTGGAACAACCGATGAGATTCGCGCTGAACGCAGCCGTGTCATTTCCTTCGATCGTCCGATTGTTGGTAGCGGCGCATACTCGATTCATCGTGACGCTATCCCGCTCGTCCAGTTCTTGGAACA
>CAJAEK010000195.1 GCA_903938735.1 uncultured Actinomycetes bacterium
CAGCGGAAATCTCGCTCGCCGGCGGCAGTATCGGCGTGTTGGTGCTTCATGGATTTATGGGATCGCCTGCATCCATCCGCCCGTGGGCCGAAGGTCTTCACGCCGCAGGTTTCACCGTGCTCGCGCCATGTCTTGCCGGCCACGGCGTCGCACCATCACATTTGAATGCAACAACCTGGGTCGATTGGTATCGGGATGCCGAACGCGCCTTTCTTAAATTGAAAGAACAATGCACACAAGTCTTTATCGCCGGTTTCTCGATGGGTGGCGGAATCGCATTGCGGTTGGCAGAGATTCGCGGATCAGAAATTGCTGGCACACTCTTGGTCAACGCTGCGATATTCGATGATCGATTCTCGATGCGGCTCGTTCCGGCGCTCTCCAAAATCATCCCGAGCATTCCTGCCGGCCCCACGGACTGCAAGAAACCCAATCCCCCAGCTCATATTCTCCATCGCGTGCCACTTCGCGCCCTCAACTCGCTCCGCAAGTTTTGGAGAATGACCGAACGAGATCTCTACTTAGTTGATACTCCGCTGATGGTCTCGTATTCGCTGGAGGACCACACCGTGCACCCAGTAAACAGCGAAACAATTATCGATAACGTTTATTCAGTCGACATTCGCGAAGTCATATTTGAAAATTCGTATCACAACGTCGCTTTGGACTATGACGCGGATATTTTGATTGAAGAGTCAGTCATTTTTATCCACGACGTCTTGTCAGGCGAACTCAGCCGAAACAACGACATCGTCGCCCGGATTTCCGAAGCCGACGAGCGCGACCTGATAGACGCTGAATTTGAATCAATTGTCTCTGGCTTGTCGCTGGATGAATCAGCACCGACTACCTATCTTGACGAACTCGATTCACGAATCGACCCGGACGGATTCCAGCGACCCAACCCCACGTTGGCGCCAGCGGATCACATATCCCGTTGGGCTGTTACGGGCATGGTCGGTGGATTGGCGCTGATATTTGTCTATCTTTTGATTGGCTTCGACCCAATAGGGCTTGGCCCCTGGCCCGGCATATTCGCCTTTATCGGCGGTATAGCAACATGGATCTGGAAATCAGCTCGCAAGGATGAGGAGATTGATCCCGGCGATGATGGCGCGATTGTTTAGTTAATTATCTTCGAGTTATCTTCGAGCTAAATCTGCAACGCCCACTAAACCAGCATCGTTACCGAGCTCCGCACCCACAACTCGTGGTGCTGGACGCTTGCCGGTGAACGGAATATTGCGATCCATCGCGGCGCGAGTCGGCGCCAACAAGATTTCTCCAGCATCGATAACTCCGCCACCGATAACAACGCAGGCAGGATCAAGTACCGCAACCAGGCTTGCAATACCCGCGCCTAACCACTGCGCGGTCGTGTTGAAAGCAGCAAGCGCTACAACATCACCGTCGCGAGCAGCATCAGTGATGTGCTTGCCGGTTAAACCTTGAATCGTGCCATCGCCACGAGACAACAAATTGTGCGCGATATCGGGCGTAGCTGCGATTGATTCACGGGTGTGACGCATCAACGCACTGCCCGATGCGTATTGCTCTAAACAACCGCGCGCGCCGCATCCGCATAAATGTCCGTCAGGAACCACTCGCATATGTCCAAATTCAGCCGCGATTCCGAACCCGCCGCGATAGAGCTCGCCGTTAACGACGAAACCGCCGCCAACGCCAGTTCCAATCGTCAGCATCACCATGTGGTCTTCGCCGCGACCCGCACCATGCCGGGCTTCGCCCCACGCCGCAGAGTTCGCGTCGTTTTCAATCACCACATGCAGATCAATACGCGAGCGGATTTCCTTCTCGAGATCTACGCCGTTCCAGCCTGCGATATTTGGTGTAGCCAAAATAGTTTTACGGTCGTTGGAGATAAATCCGGCTGCTGAAATACCAATTGACTCCACTGGGTGGGTCTGGCGAAGTTCAGTAATAACTTCCGCGATTGTGTCGGTGAGCGCAGCTCCCCCTTGCTTGGGAGTATCACGACGAGAACGGAGCAAAATATTACCTTCAGCATCGACCACGCCACCAAGAACTTTGGTGCCACCAATATCGACACCAATACTTAATTCAGACAATCGTTACTCCTCAAACTTTTTCTTGAGCTGATTCAAAGCCAAATCAATCGTGGCCAATTCCGCCTTGTGGCGCATCATCGATGGCACGGGCATAGAGAGCGCAACGGTCAGCTCGTATGTAACAGTCGTGGTGTCATCGCCATTGTCTTTGATGAGATACGAACCCGACATATCGGTAAGCAAATCTGCGTCGTCGAAGGAGAAGGTCAACTTCTCAGGCGCCGCGCTCCAGTCATAGTCCAGCGTCACTCGATCTTTCATCACGCCAGCATCCACTGAAATCTTTACCTTGGTCGGGCGAGATTGAGCATCGCTCTCCAGGACCTCTACTGACTTAATGGCGGTCGACCATTGCGGATATGCCGCCAAGTCAAAGAGGGTGGCGCGGACATCGTCGGCCGCAGCCTCGATGGTGATGGAATTCTTCGATACATCGCTCATAGGGCGAAGGTTACCTGTTGTGGCTCTAGCAAAAGGGCGCCACCAAGGGCTAGCGTTGGGCATGTGAACGAATTCAGCACTCCGGCATTGGTGCCGCCAGCGACCGCAGGAAACCTGACAAATCTGGTTGCAGAGCGGGCCTGGTTTGAGCCCGAGCGAGTCATGCTGAGTCGCCCGATTGGCGAGAACTGGCAGCCGGTCACCGCGCGCGAGTTCGACGCCGAAGTTCGAGGCGTCGCCAAAGGTTTGATCGCCTCGGGTATTAAGGCCGGCGATCGAGTCGCGTTAATGGCTAAGACTCGTTACGAGTGGACCGTCTTGGATTTCGCCATTTGGTATGCCGGTGCCGTCACCGTGCCGATCTATGAAACATCGAGTGCGGAACAGATTCAGTGGATTCTGACTGACTCTGGCGCGACCGGAATAATTGTTGAAACGCCAGCCATGCGAGAGCTTGCGCAAACCGTTCTGCCGGGCGCATGTTCTCGAGTATGGACAATCACGGATGACGCGCTAGCGGCCCTTACACAATCTGGCCAAGCGATTTCCGATGACGAAGTGACATCCCGCCGCAATACATTGACGCCAGATTCCCTAGCGACGTTGATTTACACATCCGGTACGACCGGTCGGCCGAAGGGCGTGGAATTAACGCACGGCAATTTCCTTTCCGAATGCGGAAACGTTGTGCAGGGCGCGAGCGATCTCTTCTTAAAGCCTGGTGGCTCCACGCTGCTCTTCTTGCCGATTGCGCACGTCTTTGGACGAATGGTTCAAGTCGGTGCCATAACTGCCGGACTTCATCTTGCACATTGCGGTGATATCGCTCGTTTGCCGATGGACCTTGCATCATTCAAGCCAACATTCGTACTTGCTGTGCCTCGTATCTTTGAAAAGGTATACAACGGTGCTGAAGCCCGCGCTGACGCGGCAGGCAAAGGAAAGATTTTCCGCAAAGCCGCTGACGTTGCTGTGAAATACAGCGAAGCGTTAGATAAGCGTGGACCATCGCCGATGCTGCGCATTCAACATGGCATTTTCGATAAGTTGGTCTTCGGAAAGATTCGCGCCGGTTTGGGCGGTCGCGTCGAAGCAGCAATCTCTGGTGGCGCTCCGTTGGGCGCACGACTCGGCCACTTCTATCGCGGCGTTGGCGTCAACATTCTTGAAGGTTACGGTTTAACTGAAACCACCGCTGGCGCGACTCTGAACTTGTCGAGCGAACAACGCGTTGGCTCTGTAGGAAAGCCACTGCCCGGCACCACCATCAAGATTGCCGAAGATGGCGAAGTCCTTATCAAGGGCGCGATTGTGATGCGCGGTTACTGGCAGAACTCAACTGCAAATGCCGAAGCACTTGATAGCGATGGCTATTTCCGTACTGGTGACTTGGGCAAGCTGGACGAGAACGGCTTCCTTTATATCGTCGGCCGCAAGAAAGAATTGCTTGTGACCGCAGGCGGCAAGAACGTCGCGCCCGCCGTACTTGAGGATCGACTTCGCGCTCACCCATTGGTCAGCCAATGCATGGTTGTCGGCGATAACAAACCATTCATCGCGGCACTGATCACGCTCGACCCCGATGCAGTGAAGGCATGGGCGACTGCCAACAAGAAGGCAAGCACCAACGTGGCCGACCTTGTTAATGACCCTGCGCTCATTGAGGTTGTTCAAACTGCAGTGGACGAAGCGAATAAGGCGGTCAGCCGGGCCGAGTCGATTCGTAAATTTACAATCTTACCGATCGATTTCACGATTGCGGGCGGGCAATTGACCGCAAAGCTATCGATTAAGCGTCACGTCATTAACGAAGAGTTCAAGACGGAGATCGAAGCACTCTTTGCATAAGCGCGATCTTGCGCTAATTGGATTGAAGCTCGATTCCGTTATTGGCTCCCCCGGGCTAACCGCTGCGGCGAGAGCCGAGCTGCGCTCCGTGCGAGCCGAGATTGCCGCCGCTCTCCACAACGAAGCAAACCGTGAAGTTATCGAAGCGATGACACCATCGGAGATGCGCGTGCTAGAAAGTCTCTCCCGTGGTCTGGCCACCAAAGCCATTTCGGAGGAGCTATTTCTTTCGGTCGCGACAGTCAAGACTCACTTGGCTGGGATTTATCAAAAGCTTGATGTATCGAGCAGAGCACAAGCGATTGTTATAGCCGAGAAGCTTGGTCTAGTTATTTAAAAGCGCTGCGAATTTTTTACCCCAGATATCCCAGGACCATTCGTTGCTAATCCATGCGGCTCCAGCCTTGCCCATCCGCAGTAATCGATCGCGGTCTGGCAAAAGTGAAACAATGCAATCGGCGATTTCATCGACATTGGTCCCGTCAACAAGCAGCCCAGTCTCACCAGCAATCACGGCATCAGGCGCGCCACCGGACTTTCCTGCGATGACAGGAATCGCGCACGCGCTCGCTTCGAGATAAACAATTCCCAGTCCTTCGACTTCAAGACCGGCGAGTCTTGATCGCGATGGCATAACGAATAGATCAGCAGCTTGAAAATAACGTGGCAGCTGGTCGTACTGGACTCGACCCGTAAAGATTACGGAATTTGCGATTCCGAGCCGTGCAACTTCTTTGCGCAAGAACTCCTCGCGGGGACCAACCCCCACTAAAACGAGAACCGATTCTGGCATCCGCCGAAGTACCGATGGCATTGCTCTGACCAAGGCATCTTGACCTTTGCGGTGTACTAACCGACCAACGCACATGATGACGCGCTTAGATTCGATGCCGAGTTCCGCGCGTATGGCGGCACCATTGCCGGGGCGAAAATGCTCAATATCTATCCCCGGTGCAACCCGAATGTATTCGGGATGGTCTCCCATCGCTGGTGAAATCGCATCTCGCGTGAAGTCACCGAGATAGGTAACAATATCCATCGCATTGCCCATTCGACGCATAGCTGCGTTGAATGGAAATACCTTTGCCCACCAGACCTCATGGCCATGCGTAAGACCGACAATCTTCTTCGCGCCGTTGCGGCGCAGCGTTGGTGCCATCCACGCCAACGGTGCAGTTGCACCAAACCAGATGACCGATGATTGATACTGCTTCATCACTTGCACCACAGCTCTGGTAACACGCGGCGTCGGCAGCAAGATTTTCGACTTATCTCTAAGTACTACAACGCCATATTTTTCAGAGAGCGAGCGATCGAAGTCGACCGAGCCATCTTGTGACGATGTGTAAATGACCAACTCTTTGCCATCCACGTAATTGAGTAAGCCCAGAATGAATGTTTCGATTCCGCCGGCCCGCGGGCCTAAATCGTTGGTGACTAGGACGATGCGGCGATGTGCGCCTGTATCAACCATTAAATTCGACGCGCACCGACGTACGGCAAACGACCAAAGTATGTACCGAATGGCTCAACACGAACCCTCGCACCAGCGTGCGGCGCATCAACCATCTCGCCACCACCCAGATAAATTCCTACGTGGTCAATCGGCCGACCAAAGAAAACAAGATCGCCAGCTTGCAGAGCATTACGGGCAATTGAACGACCGAAGCTGTATTGATACGCAGCGGAGTGCGGCAACCCCACGCCCGCTTGCGCAAAGGCGCGCATCGTTAACCCAGAGCAGTCCCAATAGATCGGTCCAGCCGCACCGAATACATAGCGATCACCAATTTGCTTGATGGCGTAACGCAGCGCAGTTGCACCACGTCCCGAACCAAGGTTCGCCTTTGCTGCCTGCTCAAGTGAATATTTTGTATCAGCGCTGTCTTGGCTCGCAGCAAGCGCCGCTAATCGCTCTTGCTCCGCTTTCGTCAATGTATTTAACAAAGTCTGGACTTGGGCGAGCTTCTTGTTCGCCTCTAATTGACGGGCAACGAAGCGATCATGCGCCGCTTTGGCTAGTGCCAGCTTGTCGCCTACAACGAGCGACGTCGCTTGCAACCGCTGCTTGGCGACGCTGTAACTCTTGAGCTCCAACGCCTTCTTCTTGGTGATGATGTCGAGCGCGCCGGCTTCATCCAAGTAGAGCTGTGGGTTCGAGGAAAAGAGCAGTTGCATGCCTTGACCCAAACCACCATTTTTGTACTGTTCGGCGGCGATGGCGCCTAATGATTTTTGATATTGCGCAACCGTTACTTGGTCCGCAGCCGCCTGGTTTTGGACGCTGGAGAGTTGCCGGTTGAGGTTATTCATCTCCACCTGGGCCTGCTGGGCGCTTTCAGCAATAGAAGTTGCCTCTTGCTGCAGCTGTAAGACTTGGGCGCGAACGGCGTTGAGGTCGGCGGCGCGAGATGGCGCAGCTGTGAACCCAATCGCTAACGATGCGATGAGGCTGATACCAAGATATCTGGCAATAACTCCAGTTGGTCTTCTCATAGGCGCATAAGTATAACCGCAGCCATATTCACGCTCAGATGAGTGCGAATTGTGCGTGAGCGCTCCTATCGCGAGCGATATTTAAGCGTAGGCACCATTCCTGCATCAGCCAAGACAGAGAAAATCTCAGCATCACTCGTGGTGATTTCTGGAGCCTTTCGATCTGAAGCGCTGGTGGGGACGATCTGCAACAGAACTGTCATCACGCAGTCATCACACGAGATGGCTTTGAGGGAACATGAATCGCAATCTATTTTCATGCCCTAAAGGTAAAGGCGACCACTGACAGTAGATTGTGACCATGAGTTGGGTCCGTGCAAATCTGGTAGTTGGTGCCGATGGCTCCACTGCAATCAATGGCCGCTCCAAGGGCTTGAGCTCCAGCCACGACCGAACCCGCTTTCATGCCATTCGCGCCGAAGCGACCGCCATCGTTATCGGTGGCGCCACGGCGCGGAGCGAGCCATACGGCAGCACTCCCGTTTCCCTATTTGTCGTCACTCATGAATCAACGCTTCCCGGAAGCGCAGCCACCAACGAGCAGGCAACTCTGCTGAACCTTTCGCCGGCCCAGGCAATCCCGAAAATCAAAGCCAATGGTTTCGGGCGGATATTGGTCGAAGGCGGTGCGCACCTTTTAACTGCACTTACTCATGCCCATCTCGTTGATGGAATTTACTTAACACGGACCTCCGCGGCGCCTAACGAAGCGGTTATCGACTTTCACGAACTCTTAACCGGTTTTGTGCTGGCATCGAGCGAAGAGCTGGACGATGAACGTTTTGAATATTACGAACGCGGATGATTAACCGCTGATAGAAATCAGCGCCACGCCGCCGACCGCAAGCAGAATGCCGAGATACTGCACCTTATGCAAGCGCTCGTGGAGAAAACGAAACGCCAACAACGACGTCACAATGGGAAAGAGCGAACCCAAGACCATGGCTATCGAGACCAAGCCCTTGGTGGTCGCAATGCCCAGAAAATAGTTTGCCGCAAAATCAGCCGAACCCAATACGAAGAGAGTTCGCAAATCGCGCATCGCAAATCCACCGATGGTTCGATAACGAATCGCGATGAGAATGCACATCGATACCGTAATCAGGCGCATTGAGGTCATTGTCAATAATGAACTCGTCTTCGATCCTTGCGCCATGAATGTCAGCGCAGTTCCAAATCCCAGCGCGGCGCACAATCCAGAGAGCAGCGGCTTTACCGGCAACTTTTTCACAAGTTCTGGGCCTGATGCACAAAATGCTCCGGCCAGCGCAACGACCATTCCGAAATATTGAATCGCATGAGGTCGCTCGCCATTAATGTACGCGTACACCAGCGGAATGATGGCGCTTAAGGAACTGATCGGCGACACAACACCCATTCGACCTGTGGCTAAACCGGCATAGAAAGCGGTCAAGCCGAGAAATCCTGCGATGCCTGCGCCGATGGCGGGTAGAAAATATCCATTCCACGAAAGCGTGGGTGCGATCCACGAATTGCTCAACAGCACAAGCGCCGTGCCAACGACTAATCCCATCGCTTGGGATACGCCAGTTACCGCCAATGATTTATAACGCTTTGCCAGATTGCCGCCAAGGAAATCGGCGGTCCCCCACAGAACGCTGGAGAAGAGCGCAAGTAACGAAGCCATCGCGGAATCGTAGCTGCTTGCCTCGCGCCAGCGCTCGCGCCTCCACGATTTGTTCGGGATTGCGCTTTACGATTAACCAATGGCAGCCGCGCGCGATAAGAGTTTCGACGAAGCGGTCGCTGAAATCCGCGCCATTACTACTCGCGCCGAGATCATTGTTGAGGAAGTCCCCGCTCCACAAAAATTAGCGCCGTTCTCACTCGCCCTGACCGCCGACTTTGAAGATGATGCTGCCGTCGGACGCTTCGTTTTGCTTCATGATCCAGTCGGTCAAGAAGGCTGGGGCGGCAAGTTCCGCTGCGTTACTTTTGTTCGCGCTGCGGTAGAGCATGAGATGGCGACCGATTCACAGGCGATTGAAATTGGCTGGCAATGGTTGATCGAATCGCTCGAACGATTCGGTTGTGACTATTCCGCCCCAAGCGGCACCGTTACCCGCACCACCAGTGCTTCGTTTGGAACGCTGGTCAATCGCGAAGATGACAATGAGATTGAAGTCCGCGCCTCGTGGACTCCGACAACCGGCAATCAATTAGCGCAACATGTGCGGGCATGGCTTCAGTTATTGGAGCTATCTGCTGGCGCACAACCGGTGCCTGATGGCGTCTCTCAGCTAGCTCGGCCTCGTTAATGCAAGCTGACTCAACAACTCACGAATCCCCCACTCCAGATTCACCACCCGCTACCCCGTTGTTGGCGCCACGTCACGGGATGCCTGATTTAGTTACTACCGAAGATGGTTTGCGTGATGTAGTCGCACGGCTTGCTCAAGGATCTGGTCCGATTGCTATCGATGCCGAACGCGCATCGGGCTATCGCTACTCGCAACGGGCGTACTTGATTCAGATCTATCGCATGGATGGCGGCTTGCATCTGATCGACCCAATCGCAATTGGTAATACCTTCTTGTGGGAAGCGATGGGGACAGACTTCGCCGAACAGGAATGGATTATTCACGCGAGTACTCAAGATTTGCCCTGCCTGCGCGAACTTGGTCTGAAGCCACAACGCCTTTTTGATACTGAACTCGGTGGCCGTATTGCAGGTTGTGCCCGGGTTGGATTGGGCGCGTTGACTGAACAACTTCTTGGTTTGTCGCTCGCAAAAGAACATAGCGCGGTCGACTGGTCTATTCGCCCACTCAAAAATGAATGGCTCACCTACGCGGCTCTCGATGTTGATGTGCTGGTCGAATTGCGCAACGAGGTCGAGAAATTGTTGCGTGACGCCGGAAAGCTCGAATGGGCGCTACAAGATTTTGCGGCGATATTGAATCAACCGCCACGTCCCCCACGACAAGATCCTTGGCGGCGCACATCTGGAATGCACAAAGTTCGGGACCGTATGACCTTGACGATTATTCGCGACATGTGGAAGGCGCGCGATGATTACGCCGCCGAGATTGATCTATCCGCTGGTCGAGTTTTCAATGACGATTCCTTGGTGGAGCTTGCGACCAAACGGCCAAAAGAGATCAACGAATTTGCTCGAATTTTGCAACGGCGCAGTCGAGTAGAGAAGCCACCGATTGAACGGTGGTTCGATGTATATCGAGCAGCGCTCTTGACGCCAATTGAGAATCAACCAGAGCTGCGGACGCCATCACAAGGCTTGCCGCCCGCCAAGTTGTGGCAGAGTCGGAATCCGGTCGGGTATGCCCGCCTTACCCATGCTCGCGCGGCAGTTCTGCGATTGGCCGCCGAACATACGATGCCGGCGGAGAACCTGATTTCGCCTGATTTCGTTCGAGAGATTTGCTGGCCAGAAACCGCCATGGATCAGGCGACGGTTGCCGCGAAGCTGGCCGAGCTTGGCGCCCGGCCCTGGCAGGTCACCATCGTCGCTGGGGCGCTTGCTGCAGCCCGATTAGAACGCGAACCTCTGGTCGTTGAGGCCGACGACGAGAGCGAAGCCACACCCGAATAGCCTGAATTACGCAACGTTCGAGTTGCGTAAATACCACCCCCTCTTCTACGCTTTAGGAATGTTAAGCACCTTTCTGATTGCGCTACGCGAGGGCCTAGAAGCCTCGTTGATGGTCGGCATCTTGGTCGCTTACCTCGTGAAATCCAATCGTCGCGCCGCGCTTCCCGCGCTTTGGTCGGGCGTCATCGGCGCTGCTATCGCAAGTCTTGGGTTCGGGGCGGTGCTTACATTTTCTTCCCATCATCTCTCGGCTCGTGCTGAGTCATACTTCGCTGGCACGACTTCCCTCATCGCGGTCGCGATCGTGACCTGGATGGTTTTCTGGATGAAGCGATCGGCTCGTGGCATGCGTCAAGATCTGCACGGTCGCATCGATGCCGCTTCAAAGAAAGAGGTTGGTCTATTCGCGCTAGCTGCGGCTGCCTTTTTCGCCGTTGTTCGCGAGGGTCTAGAAACGTCACTCTTTATTTATTCAGATTTTAAGACCGTCTCCAAAGATTCTGGACCAGCTATCGGTTTAATCATCGGGCTCTGCGTCTCCATCGGACTTGGAATTGCGCTCTATCGCCAATCCATCAAAATTAACTTGGCTAAGTTTTTCTCCATCACTGGTGCTGGGTTGCTCATTGTTGCAGCGGGAGTCTTTTCACACGGTTTGAGCGAATTCCAAAACCTTGGAGTACTGCCCGGCAGATCGGCGTTCGCATGGAACTGGTCCACGAGCGGTGGCTCGGTGCTGGCGACCATTCTCGATGGCACGATTGGCATTTCAACAACCCTCACCATTCTTCAGTTGGTTCTCTGGGTCGCTTACTTGGCGCTTTTCTTGCCTCGGTATCTACGCAAGGCACCAGTCGCTACACCTGTGGCTGAAAAGCGAGTCGCTGCTTAATCCACTCAATCGAGTTAGAGATGGTTCCCTTTTAGACTACTCGCGAGTAACCTAAAGCGCATGAGCGCTAAGAATCAGATTCATGACGTTGTCCTCGTGGACGCAGTTCGCACCCCTTTTGGCAAGGCCGGCAGTCTCTATGCCGAGACTCGCGCCGATGACATGATGGTCCGTGCGCTCCGTGGGTTGTTAGAACGAAACCCATCGCTACCGCTCGATCAAATTGATGATGTTGCGATTGCGGCGGCGACTCAAACTGGCGATCAGGGTATGAACATTGGCCGAAGCGTTTCATTGCTCGCTGGTATCCCTAATACTGTCCCTGGATATTCCATCGATCGCTGGTGCGCGGGCGCGCTTACCGCTGTAACAACCGTTGCTGGTGCAATCGCGATGGGCCAATACGACATTGCCATCGCTGGTGGTGTTGAACATATGGGCCACCACCCCATGGGCGAACTCATGGATCCCAATCCACGATATCTCGCAGAGAAACTAGTGGACTCAGATGCGCTGGCGATGGGCGCAACGGCAGAACGCCTTCATGACAAGTTCCCACATCTCACTAAAGCACGGGCGGATGCGTATGCGGTTGCATCACAGCGCAAGACGGCCGAGGCATATGCTGCAGGAAAAATTCAGAGAGATTTAATTCCAGTTGCGGTTCGTAGTGTTGAACAGGGCTGGGGTGTTGCAACGGTGGATGAACCTCCTCGCCCCGGAACAACGGTAGAAGCACTAGCTGCGCTGAAGACTCCATTTCGACCAGCGGGTCGCGTGACCGCCGGCAATGCCGCGGGACTCAATGACGGTGCAACTGCTGCGATCATCGCCAGTGGCGAGAAGGCGCGCGAACTCGGCTTACCCGTCAAGGCAAAGATGGTCTCATTCGCATTTGCCGGCGTCGAACCCGAAATCATGGGATACGGACCAGTCCCTTCAACCATCAAGGCGTTGAAGAAAGCAGGACTCGCCATCGAAGATATCGGACTCTTTGAAGTTAATGAGGCCTTTGCGATTCAAGTGCTCTCCTTCCTGGATCACTTCGGAATCGCCGATGAAGACCTACGGGTCAACATCTTCGGCGGTGCGATTGCGGTTGGACATCCACTGGCATCCTCCGGCGTTCGCTTGATGCTCAACCTTGCGCGTGGCTTTGAGGAGCGAACCGACGTGCAATATGGAATCACCACAATGTGCATTGGTCTCGGCATGGGCGGCACCATCATCTGGGAGAACCCACACTTCAGCGGAAAGAAGGCGTAATCATGGCGACGACAGATATGCCCACAATTGTTATGCCCGAGGGTGCTCCCGAAGAAGTGATTACCCACGCGGTTCTTCGCGAGATCGACCTGGCTCCGTTTGGAGCCAAGGGCACGCTTTCGCTGATTACCTTGGATAACGGATTGGATCACAACCGTCCCAATACCTTTGGTCCGGCGTCGTTGCTCGAACTCAATGCCGCGATTGAAGCCGCGCTCGGTAACGATTCGGTCGCTATTGCGATTACCGGCAAGCCATTTATTTTCGCAGCTGGCGCTGACCTGTCCGCTCTCTCCTTCATCAATGACCGCTCCCAAGCAGTGGCAATCGGCGAGCTGGGACATAACGTCTTTAAGAAGCTCCATACCTCGAAGAAGCCGACCTTTGCATTCATTAACGGCTTGGCGCTCGGCGGTGGCTTAGAAGTTGGACTTCATTCTCAATATCGAACACTTGCCACGACAGCGTTTATCGCGTTGCCTGAAGTATTTCTTGGCTTGGTTCCGGGCTGGGGTGGCGCAACGATTCTGCCTAAGCTGATTGGTCCCGAGAAAGCTGTCCAGGTAATCATTGGAAACGCGCTCAATAACAACACCATGATGCGCGCCAAGGACGCGCTCGGTCTCGGCGTCGTGGATGCAGTTTTCGAGCCCGCTGATTTTCTCGAGAAGTCCATCGCTTTTGCGGCGTCAGTCGTCAATGGCACCACTCAAATTGCTCGGCAAGACCACACCGTCGATGAGACAGCGTGGCAGAGCGCCATCGCCACGGGCAAAGCAATCGCTGCCAAGAAGTACGGTGGCGCCGATATCGCTGCCCCTCGTCTCGCGCTAGAACTCATCGCAGCAGCTCGCACCAATACGCTCGATGCAGGATTCAAAGCCGAAGAAGATGCGCTCGCCGATTTGAACATGAGCGATCCGCTTCGAGCATCTATCTACGCCTTCAATTTGATTCAGAAGAAACGGAAAAAAGTTGAAGGTGCGCCTAAGGCTGCACTGGCTCGCAAGGTGACAAAGGTAGGCGTCGTAGGCGCGGGCCTGATGGCCTCACAGCTCGCGCTGATTTTGCTCCGAAATCTCAAGACCCCGATCGTCATTACTGATCTTGACCAAGAGCGGGTCGATAAGGGAATCGCCTACATTCGAGCCGAGCTCACCAAGCTGGTCGAGAAACGCCGGATGAGCCCCGAGAGCGCGGCTTGGCTCTCTTCTATCGTCTCTGGTACCACCAACAAGGCGGATTTTGCCGGCTGCGATTTTGTGATTGAAGCGGTCTTCGAGGACCTACAGGTGAAGATTGATCTCTTTACTGAACTCGAGAAGCACATCTCCCCTGAATGTGTCTTAGCTACTAATACATCCTCGCTATCGGTGACCAAGATGTCCGCTGGATTGCAACATCCAGAGCGCGTGATCGGGTTCCACTTCTTTAATCCGGTTGCCGTAATGCCGTTGCTGGAGATTGCACGCACCGCCGCTACTGACGACGCCACTACCGCCACCGCGGTCGCGGTCGGCAAAGAGTTAAAGAAGACGATGGTGATTGTTAAGGACTCCCCTGCCTTCGTGGTCAATCGTTTGCTGACTCGCTTCATGGGTGAAATCACCGATGCAATAGATGAAGGCACTCCGACTGATATCGCCGACGCAGCCATGTTGCCGCTGGGTTTGCCGATGACATCACTGGAACTTCTGGGTCTGGTTGGTCCCGGAGTAGCGCTGCATGTCGCCGAAACGCTGCATGAGAATTTGGGCGATCGCTATCGAATCTCCCCCACCATGCAGGCATTTGTGAAAGTAGGCATCAAGACTTTCTACATCAAGAACGACGATGGCTCTCGATCAGTCAATCCAGCTGCGGCAGCTCTTGTTCACGCAGGTGACAAAGCGAGCACCGCAGAGGAAGTCCGATTGCGGGCGCTCCGTGCGTTAGCGAGCGAAGCTCGAATGATGCTCGACGAGGGTGTAGTTGCTACCGCTGCCGAGATAGATCTCTGTATGTTGCTTGGTTCTGGTTGGCCGCTGCACTTAGGCGGCATCTTGCCGTATCTAGATCGTGAAGGAATTAGCGAGAGCGTGACTGGCCAGAGGTTCCATCCTGCTGGCGTTGCTTCTCTTCCTGCTGGGGCGTAAAGCCAGAATCTTTAATCGCGCTACTCCATGCAACGAGTTCGCGTGTGATGTTCTGAGCGGTCATACCTAAATCAGTGAGAATTTCGGCTCGTTTGGAGTGCTCAATAAATTCAAGTGGCACGCCGATGGAGTGAATCGGCACCTGTAGGCCTGCATCACGGAACATTTCGCTAATCGTGCTGGCGATGCCGCCGTGGCGAATACCGTCTTCCAGAACGACAACACTCTTATATCGCTGCGCCATTGTTATCAATGAGGCCGGGAGCGGCTTCACCCAGCGGGGATCAATCACTGTTACGCCAACATCTTCACGATACGCCTGTGACGCCGCTTCCACCGCAATCGTTGCCATTGAACCAACGCTGACAAGCAGAACATCGGCGCTTTCACCTCGATAGAGCACATCGATACCATCACGGCGCTCGAAGGCTGGAATATCTGCATTGACTGGCCCCTTGGGAAAGCGAACCATAGAAGGTGCATCGCTAATTGCCACCGCTTCATTAAGAGTCTCACGAAGTCGTGCCGCGTCACGAGGCGCTGCTACATGCATGGTTGGCACGATGCCGGTAAGGGCCAAGTCCCAGATGCCGTGGTGCGACGGACCGTCATCGCCGGTCACGCCTGCACGATCCAGAACGAATGTCACGCCTGCTTTATGCAAGGCGACATCGAGCAGCAACTGGTCGAAGGCGCGATTCAAAAATGTGGAATAGACCGCCACGATGGGATGCAATCCAGCGAAGGCCATGCCGGCAGCGCTGGTCACCGCATGTTGTTCAGCGATGCCCACATCGAATGTTCGGTCCGGGAATTTTTGCTGGAACTGATCTAGCCCGGTAGGTCCCAACATGGCGGCAGTTATCGCCACAATGTCTGGGCGCTCTGCGCCGAGCTTGAGAAGCTCATCCGAGAAAATACTGGTCCAGCTGGCTGAACTCTTAGCCAATGGAACGCCGGTCTCCGGATCAACAATGCCCACTGCATGGAACTTCTCTGCTTCATCGTTCACGGCAGGTGCATGACCGCGGCCCTTTTCAGTAATTGCATGGACAATCACTGGCTCGCCAAAATTCTTCGCATGGTTAAGTGCGGTCTCAAGTGCTTCGATGTTGTGACCATCAACCGGTCCCACGTATTTAAGACCAAGGTCCTCGAACATGCCTTGCGGAGCGACTATATCTTTGATGCCCTTTTTTACGCCGTGCAAAGTTTCGTAGATAGGTGCGCCGACGACTGGTGTCTTCTCGAGCACGCCCTTGCCCCAATCGAGGAATCGCTCGTAACCACTGGTGGTGCGCAGTGTCGACAGGTACGTTGCTAAGCCGCCAATGGTTGGCGAATACGAACGCTCATTGTCGTTCACCACAATGACCAACCGAAGATTATTTGCCGAAGCGATGTTGTTGAGCGCTTCCCATGACATGCCGCCGGTCAAGGCCCCATCGCCAACAAGAGCAACTACGGTGCGGTCCTTAATTCCCTGAACCTTGAATGCACGGGCTATGCCATCGGCCCACGAGAGCGCGGTTGAAGCATGCGAATTCTCGATCACGTCGTGTTCACTCTCGCGTCGATTCGGATATCCAGCCAAACCACCACGCTGGCGCAGATTCTCAAAACCATCCGCCCGACCAGTCAAAATCTTATGAACATAGCTTTGGTGGCCGGTATCGAAGACCAAGACATCCTTAGGTGATTCGAAGACTCGGTGGAGCGCAATCGTTAGTTCAACGACACCCAGATTCGGGCCCAAGTGACCACCGGTCTTAGAGACCTTCTCGATCAGAAAGGAGCGGATCTCAGCAGAGAGTGCGTCGAGTTCGGCATAGCTATACCGAGTGAGGTCGCGCGGTCCCCTGATGGATTCCAACATAACTAGATTCTAGTTGAGTCGGACTAAAGCAGCGAGCGTAAGACGTACTGCATGATGCCGCCGTGGCGATAGTAATCAGCCTCACCAGGCGTATCGATACGCACGAGCGCGCGGAAGCTCTTCTCGCCCGCCTTGACGGTCACAAATTTAGGAGTCTGCCCGTTGTTGAGTTCTTCAATTCCGGTGATCTCAAAGACTTCGTCGCCCTTGAGTCCGAGTGAGGCAGCGCTGCTGCCCACCTCAAATTGCAGTGGCAATACGCCCATGCCGATCAGATTAGAACGATGGATGCGTTCGAAGGATTCGGCGATGACCGCGCGAACACCTAGCAGCGCCGTTCCCTTTGCGGCCCAGTCACGAGATGAACCCGATCCATATTCCTTACCCGCCAAGATAACGAGCGGGACACCAGCGGCTTGGTACGCCATCGATGCGTCGTAAATTGTTTCTTGTGCGCCACCGTTCAGGAAGTTGCGAGTGAATCCACCCTCAACGCCATCGAGCAACAAGTTCTTCAAGCGGATATTGGCGAAGGTGCCACGAATCATTACTTCGTGGTTACCTCGACGTGAGCCATATGAATTGAAGTCTGCGCGCGCGATTCCATGCTCTGCCAAATACTTGCCGGCAGGTGAATCGGCCTTGATATTGCCCGCTGGTGAGATGTGGTCAGTCGTGACTGAATCGCCAAGAATCGCCATGACTCGAGCGCTGTGAATATCGGTGACAGGCTGCGGATTGCGCGGCATGCCGTCGAAGTACGGAGGCTTGCGCACATAAGTTGATTGCGCATCCCATTCGAATGTCTTACCGGTGGGTGTATCGAGTGACTTCCAGCGATGATCACCTTCGAAGACCGATGCGTAATCCTTCGTAAACATCTCGGATGAAATCGCAGAATCCACCACGCTTTGGATCTCTTGCGCGGTTGGCCAAATATCTTTGAGATAGACCGGCTTGCCATCACTGCTGGTGCCCAAGGCATCATGCTCGAAATCGTGATCCATGGTGCCAGCCAGCGCGTAAGCAACGACTAATGGTGGTGAAGCCAAGTAGTTCATCTTTACATCTGGGCTAATACGGCCTTCAAAGTTTCGGTTGCCAGAGAGGACCGCCGAAACCGCCAAATCATTCTCATTAATCGCCTTGCTGATCTCGACCGGAAGTGGACCAGAGTTTCCAATGCAGGTCACACAGCCATAGCCCACCAGGTTAAAGCCGAGCTGTTCCATGTAAGTGGTTAGGCCAGCGCGGTCGTAATAATCGGTAACAACCTTTGATCCGGGTGCCAATGTGGTCTTTACCCATGGCTTGCTGCGCAATCCGAGTTCGACTGCCTTCTTTGCCAAGAGCGCTGCGCCAATCATGACGCTGGGGTTCGAGGTGTTGGTGCACGAAGTAATGGATGCGATAACAACATCGCCATTCTTTACTGTGGTTGCATTGCCGTTAACAGCCGCTGGAATAGCAGTTGATGCGGTCTTATCAGAGAAGTACGACGGTGAGATTTTTTCGTACGCTGATTTCGCGCTGGAAAGTGAAATGCGATCTTGTGGTCGCTTGGGACCAGCAATCGATGGAACAACCGTGCTCAAATCAAGTTCGAGTGATTCCGAGAAGCGCGGTGTATGTGCTGGGTCATGCCACATGCCATTGACCTTGGCGTATTTCTCGACAAGTTCGAGTTCGGTGGCGGTGCGTCCAGTTAATTCGAGATATCGCAAAGTCTCTTCATCAATCGGGAAGATGGCGCAGGTTGATCCGTACTCCGGTGACATATTTCCGATGGTTGCGCGGTTAGCCATAGGCAGGGCCGTGACACCCGGACCATAAAATTCGACGAACTTACCGACCACGCCATGCTTGCGAAGCATTTCAGTAATGGTGAGAACTAAATCTGTAGCGGTGGTGCCGACTGGCATCTGGCCATTAAGTTTGAACCCGACAACACGAGGAATCAACATCGATACCGGCTGACCCAAAAGCGCAGCCTCGGCTTCGATTCCGCCCACTCCCCAACCCAACACGCCAAGACCATTGACCATGGTTGTGTGTGAATCAGTACCGACGACGGTATCTGGATAGGCGCGCAAGACGCCGCCAACGTTTCGAGTCATAACGACGCGTGCCAAATATTCAATATTTACTTGGTGAACGATACCGGTGCCTGGTGGAACCACCTTGAACTCATCAAATGCCGTCTGTCCCCAGCGCAAGAAGCGATAGCGCTCGCGGTTACGTTCATATTCAATGTCAGTGTTCTGTTCAAAAGAATCCTTGGTACCAAACACGTCGGCAATGACTGAGTGGTCAATGACGAGCTCGGCTGGTGCAAGTGGATTGACCTTTGTTGGATCTCCACCCAAATCTGCAATTGCTTCGCGCATGGTGGCCAAGTCGACGATGCAAGGAACACCGGTGAAGTCCTGCATGATGACGCGCGCAGGAGTGAATTGAATTTCAGTATCGGGTTCGGCGCTGGGATCCCACGAGGCAAGAGCGCGAATCTGTTCGGCCGTGATGTTTGCGCCGTCTTCGGTGCGCAGCAAATTTTCCAAAAGAACCTTGAGGCTGAACGGCAATGACGCAGCGCCTTCGAGCTTGGTGATATCGAAGATTTCGTAGCTATGGCCCGCGGCTTCGATGGTGGTCTTGGCGTTAAACGAGTTCTTGCTCATGTCCCAATCTTAGCCACGCACAAATCGTGCGACACACTCCACATGCTGGGTCATCGGAAAGAGGTCGAAGCCCACCAGGTGGTCTAAGTGATATCCCGCATCCTCCAAGAGACGTGCATCACGGGCCAACGAGGCAGGGTCGCACGAGACGTAGACGATGACACGCGGCTTCTTGGCGACCATTGCCTTGACCACCATGACACCGGCGCCAGTCCGAGGTGGGTCTAGGAGAATTGCGTCGATTCGAGAGATGAGTGGCAGCTTCTGCTCCACCCGCCCTGGATGAATAACTAAATGTTTCTCGGCAGCGAACATCTTGCTGGCATCAAGCGTTGCGCGATGGCTGGATTCAACTAAGTGAACCTTTCCGCCAACGCCAACTTGATCCAACATGGGGGCGGTAAATAATCCGACGCCACCGTACAAGTCTGCGACATGATCGCCGTTGCGCAGCGCAAGTAAATCAATGGCGCGCTTCAATAACGTGGCCGGCGCGTTCTTGTGAGCTTGCCAGAACGAGGTGGGAGAAATTTCGTAGTCGTACTCCGCTACCTTTTCATGCAGCTGTGTCGGACCAGAGATAGAACGCCCTCCGCGCGAGACATTCATCTCGCCCAAGCTGGAAACCGCGACCTCTAGTCGATCATCGCCTTTCCAAGCGCGCTGGAAGAACTCCGGTTTATCCATTTCTTCAACTGCGATCAAGCACTTATCAATCTCTATAACTTCGTTGCTGCGCGATGAATATAGGCCTGGCTTGCCGTTGGCCGACATCGCAAAATCCATTCGAGTGCGCCAATGCAATCCATCTTTTGGCTCAACGCCGACTACATCCAAATCCAGTTCAATCTTGGCCAAGCGCGAGAATTGTTCACGAACGACCGCACGCTTCAGTTCGCGTTGGTAATCAATATTCACATGCTGGAAATCGCAGCCACCGCAGAGTCCGGGACCGGAGAATCGACATGGCGCTTCTACTCGGTGTGGCGATGCTTCCAAGATCTCAATCGCATCACCGCGGGCGAGCTTTGATGAGACCGAAGTAATCTCGACGAGAACTTTCTCGTCGGGTAAGGCATGGCGGACGAATATGACTTGTCCCCCATGGCGGGCCACGAAGTGCCCTCCGTGCGCTACTGGGCCAACGACCAGCGTCAGTCGATCACCGACTTTAAGAGTGGCGGTCTCGTTGGTTTCCATGGGACTAACCTAACCGTAACCGTGACTCCATGGGTGTAAGTTGTGCCTGTGCACATCGTAATCATGGGTTGCGGTCGAGTCGGATCTGGTCTCGCCAAAGAGTTAGAAGCAGCCGGCCACAGCATCGCCATAATTGACCAAAGTCGAGAAGCATTTCGTCGTTTGGGTGCCGATTTCAAAGGCCATACAGTCGCTGGCGTTGGCTTCGATCGAGATACTTTGCTCGAAGCCGGCATTGAAAAGGCAGATGCCTTCGCTGCGGTTTCCAATGGTGACAACTCAAATATTCTCGCCGCTCGCGTAGCGCGCGAAACGTACGGCGTCCAAAACGTCGTTGCTCGTATCTATGACCCAGCTCGCGCAGAGATTTATCAGCGCCTCGGCATTCCGACCGTCGCAACGGTTCTCTGGACGACCGACCAAATCATTCGTCGCCTTACTCCAGTAGGCGCGCGATCAGAGTGGCAGGATGCCAGCGGCGTTGTGCAATTGTCCGAGGTTCATCTCTCCCCTGATTGGTACGGACAGCCTGTACATCTGATTGAGGAGAACACTCCGGCTCGGGTCGCATTTATTACTCGCCTGGGTGAGGGAATGATTCCTACCGAAAACACTGTTCTTCAAGAGGGTGACCTAGTCCACGTGATGGTCAAGCATTCCGATCTTTCTGTCGTTGAAGCAGCGCTCGCCAAGTCACCGGAAGAGGCATAACCGTGAAGGTTGCAATTATTGGAGCTGGCAACGTTGGCCGCGCTATTGCGCGTGAATTGATCGGCAATGGCCACCACATTCTTCTCATCGATCGCGACCCCAAGGCGCTCAAGATGGATAGCGTTCCGACGGCTGAATGGCTGCTCGCAGATGGTTGCGAAATTACCTCACTGGATAACGCCAAGCTCGATCAATGTCAGGTCTTAATCGCCGCAACCGGTGATGACAAGGTGAACCTGGTCGCCTCGCTTTTGGCGAAGACCGAATACGGCGTGCCACGCGTGGTTGCTCGCGTTAATCACCCAAAGAATGAATGGCTATTTGATAGCTCGTGGGGCGTGGATGTAGCTGTCTCCACACCACGCATCATTGCCGCAATTGTTGAGGAGGCAGTAAGCGTGGGCGACGTTGTTCGCTTGTTCTCGTTGCGTCGCGGCGAAGCAAGTTTGGTCGAAATTACCCTGCCGGATGGCGCTAGCGCATGTGGCAAGACAGTGGAAGAAGTTGCGCTACCCGAGAATGCTTCGCTGGCTGCAATCGTGCGAGATGGACGTGTTATTACTCCTCACGCACATGATGTTTATTCTGCTGGCGACGAACTTCTCTTTGTTGCCACCGCCGAAGCCGAAGATCAGCTCAAGGCCTGTTTTATTCAGGTTTGACGGTTGGTACTTTTCGAATAATCAACCAGCTCCACCAACCCACCAAGAAAAACAATGGGTAGCCCATAGCTAATCGTGCGGTGCCCAGCCAATTCAATTGATTAGCGCGATACAGCGGATACTGAATTAAAAGCCGCGATACAAAAAGCCCCACCCATAACCAACTCGCCTTTAAGTACACGCCCTTACGTTCGGCAACGCGACGCCAAGCAAAATTCTCACCGAGAATCGGTCCCAGCATGACTCCGAGTAACGGCCAGCCCGCAATATTCGCAACAGCGTATGCGACTCCGTAGGCAAAGTTGGTAATCAATCCCGGCAGATAGAAGTCACGGGCGTGGCCGGTGCTGCGCGAGAACCAGGCACAAACCGCAACTCCGATGATGCCGGATAGCGCGTGTTGCAAGGTCTCTCGACGCACTAACCGCAGAATGGTGAGCAGGCCAGAGAGAATCAACGCATACGTTGTGGACTTGTTGAGGCTATGCGAAAAATTAAAAGCAACGAGGAAAACCAGCGTCGGAAGACCAGAGTCAATCAGACCTTTTTTACCGCCGAGGGCAGAGACCACCTTTTTTTGATCATCTTCATGCCCGTCATATCCGCGATTCGACATTTACTTACTTCCTGTTCCGGTTGATCCAAATCCACCGGCGCCGCGTTCGCTACCAGGCAGGCTATCTACTTCTACAAAGTTTGCGTGCTCCACTTTTTGAATAACCAGCTGTGCGATTCGATCGCCTTTCGAAAACGAGATGGCATTCTTCGGGTCATGGTTAATCAAAATAATCTGCAGCTCACCACGATATGCCGCGTCGACCGTGCCGGGCGTATTCACCATCGATACGCCGTGTTTGATTGCCAGTCCTGACCGCGGGTGAACAAAGGCGGCATAACCGTTGGGCAAGGCAATGCTCAATCCGGTCGGAATTAGCGCCCGCTCCCCTGGCTGTAACGTGAAATCAATTCGGGTTGCGATATCTGCACCGGCATCACCGGGTTTTCCATAGGCAGGCAACGGAACGGAGGAATCTAACCGTGTGACAAGTACTTGCACAGAGCTCATGGTCAAGGATTAATCTCGAAATCTGGGTCAACGAAAGCGAGTAATTCAGGGTGAGCGGTGACGTGATCGATATATGCCTTCGGCGCATTTTCCAAGAAGTGCTTCATCGGAACAATCACAAACAACGCGCTTGCTTTCACTGCGAGTGGGCCATCGGGCGCACCAATCCGACCTTCAGCCGAGCTGTAGACCTTGCGACCTTGCTGACCAGTTATCTCAGCAGTGATATGCAGCTCGGTACCGATCGGAACCGGCAAGAGAAAATCTGTTTCCAATCGCGCCGTCACTGCAGGTGCACGTAAGAGCCACATCAATTTTCCGAGCGCTTCATCAAAGGCCAACGAGAGCAGGCCGCCATGCGCCAAGCCAGGCGCACCTTGATGGTTATCGGTAACGGTAAATACTGCGGTTAGATTTTGACCTTCGCCGGCATGCGCAATCAGGTGCAATCCGGTTGGATGCAATTCACCACAACCAAAACAATGTCCGAAGTGTGAAGGAATTTGTGTGCCGGGAGCGGGCGCTTTCGGGTGACGCGGTGGGACCGACGCTCCCTCTGGAGGCACGGTGCTGGGTATCCGACTCATGTACGAAGGGTATCGTTCGCAACATGAACCGCCACAATGATTCGAACTATGGCGTTGCTCTCTACCGCGAAACCCTGGCGCCGCCGGTCTGGCTCTGGCTGCTTTTCAGCTTTCTCTTTGGATCCTTGAGTCTGGCGGTCTGGGCAGCGATCGGCACGATTCCGACAATCATCGTTTCAGTGTTGGAATTGGTGCTGATGATTCTGATGGCGCGTTCGTTTATCTTGCGTGTGACCGTGACTAAGGGTTGGTTTCTGGTCGGTAAAGCTGCGATTGAGCGCGCTTACACTCACGACTTTCAAGTACTGGATACGACAGCGACTCGACAACAGCGCGGCCCCAAGGCAGACCCGGCAGCATTTCTGGCAATTCGATTCTGGGTGCCAACTTCGTTGATGGTCAAAATCCGCGATCCGCGCGATGCCACCCCGTATTGGCTCATCAGCACAAAAAAAGGAACCGAGTTAGCGAAACTTCTCGCCAACCCGGTTCATTAAGACTATTTATTAAACCTGTTAATTCGAAACTACTTAATCGCAATCCTTGCAGACTGCCTTAGCCCCAGTGCCCTTGGCTAGCTGGGTGATGTGGTGCACCAAGAAACAACGTGAGCAGGTGAACTCATCTTCTTGCTTGGGAACAACACGAACAGTTAATTCTTCGCCAGAGAGGTCGGCGCCTGGAAGTTCGAGATTTTCGGCAGCCTCTTCTTCATCGATATCAACCTGTCCGGATTGAGCATCGGCCCGACGAGCTTTTAGCTCTTCGAGCGACTCTTCATGTAATTCTTCATCCGTTTTTCGCGGTGTGTCGTAATCGGTTGCCATGGGGCGGATACTGTCCTATTCCTGGTGGTTATGCCTAATCAACCAACGGTGTGTCGGAAATATTCCCTTAGCTGCCCAAAAGTGGAAAATCTACTTCAGACGCAGCGGTTCCTGCCCGCGAGCGACTAACCGCTCAAAGTGGTGATCCCGCTTTTCATTGAACTTCTCAACTTCTGAAGCTGCTTGATCGAGCCAGGCAGCAAGCTCGTTCCGAGCCGTCTCACCTTCGGCGTTCAGACCAGTTACTTCAAAGAGATTCCAAGCTCGCAAGACTGGTTGAACCACATCGTTCAGATGCAGATCGAGGTCATAGATTCCGGCCAGTGCAATCTGAACTGACTTTCGTCCCCAACCAGGCATTCCTGCGCCCGGCATCTGGAAATTAGTGACAACATCTTTGATAGCAACCATGGCTGCATTTGGCTCCAGCTCAATCGCTGCGCCGAGCAGATTGCGATAGAACAACATATGGAGATTCTCGTCCAATGCAACGCGGGCGAGCATGCCCTCGCAGACCGCGTCGTTAGAGATGCGACCGGTATTGCGGTGTGAAATACGTGTAGCTAATTCTTGGAACGATACGTAAGCGACGGTATGCAACATGTCGTTGTCGTACGGGGTTTCGTAACCCACCTGCATATGAGCCATCCGAAGGTCTTCGAGCTCGTTGGGGTCAACGCCACGGGTAGCCATCAGATAATCACGAAGCACGATGCTGTGACGCGCTTCTTCAGCAGTCCAGCGATTAATCCAGGTATTCCATGCGCCATCTCGACCCATCGAAAGCGCGATCTCGGTGTGATAACTCGGCAGATTATCTTCAGTCATCAGGTTCAAGACCAATGAGTCTTGCGCAACGGTTGTTAGCTTGGAATCTTTTGCTTCCCACGCATCACCGTTGAGTGGTCCGGCAAAGTCGCGGCCTTCACTCCATGGGACATACTCGTGTGGATACCAATCCTTGGTCGTCGCGATGTGGCGATCGAGTTCTACGGCTACGACCGGCTCAAGATCCCGAATAAGGCGGGACTGAATCTTTGGATCAATGCTTGCCATGGTCGAACCGTACTCTAGCGAAGGTGGTTACTCGCCAGTTAGGCGACGTAAATCTTCGGTCCGCTTAACCGCTTGTGAGTGCCGCCACTCATTTATCAAACGATGGTTTCCTGACATCAAGACCTCGGGTACTTCAAGGCCGCGCCAGACCGGCGGCTTGGTGTAGTTCGGGTACTCGACGAGTGAGCCATCTTCGTTCTTGAGCGAATGCGATTCTTCAGTCAATGAATCAGGGTTTCCAATGACGCCGGGAATCAACCGGATGATCGCCTCCATGATGACCAAGGTTGCAACTTCTCCCCCGCCAAGAACATAGTCACCTATCGAGACTTCATGCACTCGGAAGTTTGGCTGAGTGCGATAGAAATCAGTCACGCGAATATCAATGCCTTCGTATCGGCCATTAGCAAAAATAATATGTTCGGACTCTAAAAATTTTTCCGCTAAGCCTTGCGTGAAGCGTTGACCTGCGGGCGTCAAAACAATCAGGTCATGGATGTCAGCGTCGCTCTGGTGTGCAGACTCGTCGATTGCCAATCCCCAGGGCTCAGGCAACATCACCATGCCCGCGCCGCCACCGTATGGGGTGTCGTCTACGGTCTTGTGGTTATCAGAGACGTAACCACGAAGATCCTTGATGCCGACATCAATCAGGCCGGCTTTCTTCGCCTTGCCAATCAGCGAGAGTTCGAGCGGCGCAAAATAGTCAGGGAAGATGGTGACGGCATCGAATCTGCGCTTACTCATCGAGTAGCCCCTCCGGTGGAGTGATGGTGATGACCTTATTCTCCACATCGATCTCCGGCACGATTTCTAGAACAAACGGAATCAATATCTCGCGACCGTTATGGTCAACCGCCAATAAATCTTGACCGGGTAGCTGTACTAAATCGGTCATGATGCCGACTTCAACTCCGGCATCGGTCACTACTCGACACCCGAGCAGCTCTTGAATATGAAAATTGTCTTCATCTCCGCCTTCGGAGATATCGACATCTGCCAGCAACAACACATCCCGAAGTTTCTCTACCGCTGTGCGATCTTTAACTTCTTTGAATCCCAGCAGCAACGTGCCATTGTGATTGCGAACAGAAGTGATGGTGAGCGGACCAAATGACGAAGGCTCGGTCACAAGGACCGAGCCAACGATAAATCTTTCTTCAGGCAAATCTGTGCGAACTTCGATAGTTGCCTCGCCGTTAACGCCGTGGGCGCGCCCGATTCGAGCAACGACAAGCAGCATTATGGATTGCTAGTGAACTAGCGAGCCTCGTCGGTTTCAATCAGATCAACACGAACTGAGCGACCGGCGATTGCGGAGACAACAGTGCGCAATGCGCGAGCTGTGCGACCGTTACGACCGATTACCTTGCCGATGTCATCAGGATGAACGCGAACTTCCAGAGTTGTGCCACGACGGTGGTTCTTCTCCGTAATGACGACATCCTCTGGATTGTCGACGATACCTTTAACGAGGTGCTCTAACGCCTCATCAATCATAATTATTCAGCAGCCTCTTCAGCAGCAGGTGCGGCTTCTTCAGTAGCAGCTTCTACGACTGGTGCCTCTTCAGCTGCAACATCAGCAGCAGGAGCTTCTTCAGCCACTGGTGCTGCATCTTCTACAACTGGAGCGGCTTCTTCAACAGCCGGTGCAGACTTCGCAGCTAACTTTTCAGCAGCCTTCTTCTTAAGAGTTGTCGCGCCATCCTTTGGCTCATTCATTGCATCCTTGACGGCTGCTTCGTAAGCAAGACGCTTCTCTGGCTTAGGCGCTGCAACACGAAGTGTTCCTTCGGCGCCAGGCAAGCCCTTGGCCTTCTGCCAATCGCCAGTGATCTTGAATAGGGCCTCTACAGCTTCGGTTGGCTGTGCGCCAACGCCCATCCAATACTGCGCGCGCTCTGAATTAACTTCGATGAGTGATGGCTCAGAGACTGGTGAATAACGACCGATCTCTTCAATCGCGCGACCATTACGAGCGGTGCGAGCATCAGCAACAACGATACGGAAGTGCGGGGTGCGAATCTTTCCGAGACGCATCAACTTAATCTTTACAGCCACGTAGGCATTCCTTTTCAGTAATCGGATTCGGCAGTCCGTGACAGTGGGAGCGTCACTTCGTACGTATTCCTAGGTATTCGAATCAGCCAAGGGGTAGAGGGCCCTTGAACAGGAGGCCAATCTTGCCAGCAAAGGCCAGCTCGCCCAAATCGAAAGAACTAGCCCTGCTCGGCAGCGCGCTTCGCTGGGTTTCCGGAGCGGGATTTCTTCTTGGGGGGTTGGGCCTTGGCGGCGGGGCGCGTCCCTCCCATGCCTCCCAATGCAGCTGGCATACCCATGCCCGGTGGCAACGCCATACCGCCTGGCATTCCTTTGCCAGAGCGCATCGCCTTCATCATCTTCTGAGCGCCGGTAAATCGCTCGACCAAACTATTCACTTCCGAAACCGCGCGACCGCTTCCCTTTGCAATACGAGCGCGCCGGGATCCATTAAGAATCTTTACATCGCGACGCTCGGTCGGTGTCATCGATTGCACAATCGCTTGCGTGCGCACCAGCTCGCTTTCATCAAAGCTCTCGAGTTGCTTCTTCATCGCGCCGGAATTAGCGCCTGGCAACATACCCAAAAGTTTGGTCATTGAGCCCATCTTTTTCATTGCTTCGAGCTGGGCCAAGAAATCATCCAAAGTAAACTCATCACCGCTTGCGAATTTTGCTTCCAGCGAGGCCGCGGTATCGGAATCAAAAGCGCTTTTCGCGGTCTCCGCCAAAGTAGCAATATCGCCAAGTCCAAGGATTCGAGAGGCCATCCGGTCCGGATAGAACAGGTCGAATTCCGAAATCTTTTCGCCGGTCGAAGCAAACATGATGGGCTTACCGGTGACTTGAGTAATCGAGAGTGCAGCACCACCTCGTGCATCGCCATCCAGCTTGGTGAGAACTACGCCATCGAATCCAACGCCAGCCAAGAATGCTTCGGCGGTGCGGACTGCATCTTGACCGATCATCGCGTCAACAACAAAGAGAATTTCGTCTGGGCTTACCGCATCGCGAATCGAAGCCGCTTGCTTCATCAACTCGTCATCAACACCCAGCCGACCGGCGGTATCCACGATAACGATGTTGTGCAGTTTCTCTTCTGCGTACTTCTTACCTGCCTTGGCTACAGCTACTGGATCCCCAACACCATTGCCTGGTTCTGGAGCAAAGACCGGCACTTTGATGGAATCGCCAACGACCTGAAGCTGGGTAACCGCATTTGGGCGTTGTAAATCTGATGCAATGAGCAGCGGGGTATTTCCCTGGTCTTTTAAATACTTGGCAAGCTTTCCGGCGAGCGTCGTCTTACCGGCACCTTGCAAACCAGCCAACATGATGACCGTTGGTGGATTCTTCGCTAACCGAATTCGTCGAGCACTGCCACCCAGAATCGCAATGAGTTCTTCATGAACGATGTCGAAGATTGCCTGCGCGGGGTTGGTGCTCTTGTTGACCTGATCCAAGACTTCGTTCGAGCGTTTGATAACGGTTGCGATGAAATCCCGTGCCACCGAAATCGCAACGTCCGAATCCAGCAGCGCGCGTTCAAGTTCCGCTGCGATATCGTCGAGGTCGCTTGCCTTTATTCGGCCTTTGCTCCGGAGCGATGAGAAAGCGCTCGCGAACTTGGCGGATAAGGAGTCGAACATGAGCCGAAGCGTACTATTACTGAGTAATCAGTAGATTCTCGAGCTGATTAGCTAGCAGCGCGGCCCGTTCTTCGCTGAGCGCTCCCCCATTGATATCGGTCACATACAAAGTATCGAAAGCTTCCGCGCCAAGCGTGGCGACAATCGCGGCTCGGATATCAACACCGAAACGAGATATCGCCTTCGCTACCGTGAAGAGCACGCCGGGTCGGTCATGCATACGAACTTCGATGACGGTGGCGTTGGTCGCAATATCGTTCATCGCGCGCACAACAGGTGGCGGAACTTTGATACCCGGGAATTGACGATGGCTCCGAATCCGATCTTCGATCTTTCGACCCAGTTCTAATTCACCCTGCAACGCCTTGGCAATTTGCGAATGCAACTGCTCTTCACTGGGTGCATTGGCGTTTGCGTCGAGCGCGACCAGCCAAGTCATAGCTGCGCCAGCGCCATGCGAACGAGTCCGGGCGGAGCGAACATCCATCCGAGAGATAGTCAGAACCCCTGCGATATTCGACAACAATCCAGTTTGGTCGGGCGCGATAATGCTGATTTCTAATACTTCATCACGAGGTGTGATGGTGACCGAGAGCTCGCCTTTTTCTACGCGCGCTAATTGTTCGCTTGATAATTCCAATTGCGGCGCTGGTCGCTCGGTGCTCTTGCCCACCAAGTAATCGTGAACCCGGCTGGTCAAGTCAGCGACTAACGATGCCTTCCAATCGCTCCACGCGGTTCGACCTGTCGCCTCGCCATCCGAGATGCTCAACGCGTGAAGCAATTCGAGCGTGCCTGGATCCCCCACCGCTTGGGCCACGAACTCGATAGTTTGCGAGTCATCCAAATCGCGGCGGGTTGCCGTTGCTGAAAGTAGTAGGTGATGTTTAACCAAAGTTCCGAGCACGTCGGCATCGGTTTCGGAGAATCCCATTCGAAGCGCAACTGGTCGGATGAGCTCTTCGCCATATTCCGAATGATCTAGCCCTTCGTAGCCCTTACCAATGTCATGCAATAAAGCAGCGACGAGCAATAGGTCTGGTCGGCGCACCGTACGAGTGAGTTCAGCTGCACGAACCGCGGTCTCAAGCATGTGGCGATCCACGGTATGCCGGTGAAGAACATTTCGCTGCGGTAAGAATCGAACGTGTTCCCATTCGGGAATCCATTTCTGAATCAGCTCTTCTTGATCGAGCGCTTCAAAAACCCGAATCATTGCGGCGCCGGCACCAATCAGTGCTACCAGATCCTCGCGCGTAGACCGCGGCCACGGGGTCGGCAGCGAGCGAAAATTGGCGGCTAACAACATGGCGCTCTCCACCGACAGTGGCAGACCTCGCTGTGCGGCAAGCGCGGCGGCGCGCAACCCCAAGGTTGCATCGCTTAAATCACCGGCTTCATCAACGGTGACCTCACCACTGGTCACAGATATGCCGCGACCGATGTTGTGCGATTGGCTCTTACGAAAAAGTGTTTTCTTGGGTGCGTGATCCAAACGATGCCAGGTCAGATCCATGACATAGTCGACCGCACGAGCTGCCTTGGCGACTTCGTACATCAATACGTCCGCATCAGCGAACTGAAGAAGTTCAGCGACTTTATCCTGCTCGGTCAAAAGCAATTGATCTCGAGAGCGACCAGTAACGGTATGCAGCGCATCGCGAACGCTCAACAAAAGTGCCTCAGCTGAAGCAAGTCGCTCCATCGATACCGGCACGTTGTCGGTTCGAGCAATCGCGCGAAGCGCGTTGATATCGCGCAATCCGCCGCGCGATTCTTTCAAGTCCGGCTCTAGCAAAAACGCCAGCTCGCCTGAGCGCTCGGCTCGCTCAACGATGGAAGCACGCAGTCCAGCCTTGTTCTTCGCAAAGTTCCTTCGCCAGTCACCCAGCGCATCGGCTGCCACGCTATTGAGGAGATCGCGATTGCCGGCAATAAACCGAATATCCAACAGCCCTTGCGCGACTCGTAAATCTTCGCTTGCCGTTGTACGGGTTTCATTTCGGGTGCGAACCGAATGGTCCACCGCTCGATTGGCGTTCCAAAGCGGATAGAGCAGCGCGTTAACAAATTCTGTCAGCACAGTGGGCGCAAAAGATCCATCGTGCAGAATCAATACATCGAGGTCTGATCCAGGTGAGAGTTCACCACGGCCGTATCCTCCGACTGCACTGAGGGCGATGGATTCTGCGCTAATCGAAAACTGCTCCGCGGCAGAATGGAAAATACCCGAGAGGTCGCGATCCGCTTGATTAGAACGGTCACGACGCTCTCGGGTACCCATAGAGCTAGCTTACTTAGGTGGTACTTGTTGTTACTCGAATTAGATAGCGTCTGGACCGCGTTCGCCGGTGCGAACACGAACCACGTTATCTACTGGTGTAGACCAGACTTTGCCGTCACCGATTGATCCAGTTGATGCCGCCTTCACGATGACATCAATAACCTTCTCGGCTTCGCCGCTGTCGACGAGTACTTCGAGTCGAACCTTCGGGACCAAGTCAACGGTGTATTCGGCACCGCGATAGACCTCGGTATGTCCGCGTTGGCGACCAAATCCACTCGCCTCCGAGACTGTCATTCCGGTGATGCCAAAGGCCTGTAGTGCTGCCTTCACATCATCTAGTTTGAACGGCTTAATGATTGCGGTAATAAGTTTCATCTCAGTTATTCCTTTCCAAACTAGTTGGGTTAGTTATTCAACGATGACGAGAAGCGGTTGCCGTCACTGTATGAAGCGGTCTCATACGCGGTTTCAGCATGCTGTGAGAGATCCAAGCCGGCGACCTCTTGTTCGACCGAGACGCGAAGCCCGATGGTCTTGTCCAAGATCTGAGCCAAGATGTAGGTAACGATGAATGAGTATGCAACAACGGCCAAGACCGCGATTGCTTGGTGACCCATCAACGTCCATCCACCCTTGTAGAAGGCACCGTTTGCGCCGTTAACCATCTTTGTACCAAAGAGGCCAATCAGCAATGCGCCAAGGACGCCGCCAACCAAGTGAACGCCGACGACATCGAGCGCATCATCAAACTTGAAGACGTGCTTGAGACCGACTGCAAGTGCGCAGATGATGCCGGCTGCGAAACCAATTGCCACCGAACCCATTGGGCTAACAAATCCGCAGGCAGGCGTAATTGCGACGAGACCTGCGACGGCGCCAGATGCGGCACCCAAAGTGGTGGCATGACCATCGCGCAAGCGCTCAACAATCATCCATCCGAGCAGAGCAGCACCGGTAGCGGTGTTGGTATTCACAAACGCGTATGCAGACAAGGTATTTGCAGCAAGCGCAGATCCGGCGTTAAATCCGAACCAACCGAACCAGAGAAGTCCTGCACCAAGCAGAACGAATGGAACGTTGTGCGGACGCATCCGCTCCTTTGGCCAACCGCGGCGCTTACCGATAACCAGAATTACAGCAAGAGCTGCAGCACCCGCGTTCGCGTGAACAACGGTTCCACCAGCGAAGTCTTCTGCGCCCAACTTAAAGAGCCAGCCCGAAGGTGAGAAGACCCAGTGTGCGACCGGTGCATAAACAATTACTAACCAGAGACCGCAGAATAGAGTCCATGCGCCAAACTTCAGACGATCAGCGGTGCCACCAGTAATCAACGCTGGTGTAATAATCGCGAACATCAACTGGAAGGCACAAAAAACCAACGGTGGAATAGTCAGAGATTCAAAACCAGTTGCCTGTTGCCAGATGTGATTCAGACCGAACTGATGAAGATTGCCGATGTACTTTCCAGTTCCACTGAAGGCAAGGCTGTAGACGCCGAGAATCCAGAGAACGCTAACGACGCCCATGGTGACGTAGTTCTGAGCAAGCATTCCGAGAACGTTCTTGCCTCGAACCATTCCGCCATAAAAGAATGCCAGACCCGGGGTCATCAACAGCACAAGCGCTGATGCCACCAAAATCCAAGCGGTATCTCCTGCATTGAAATTCATGTTTTTCTCCAAAGCTTTCTAGAGGTGGTGAAGGAGCACGTCTCGCCGTTGAGAGAGCCCTAGATTGGCTGGCTTGGGTTACGGCAACACGCACCCTCGTGTTACGGGTGTGTTAAAAAAGACCCGCCAGATACGTGGCTGAATCAAAGGCGGCCAAGTCCCCGACCTGCTCCCCCGTGCCCACGAATTTCACGGGGATCCCAGTTGCGCGCTCAATCGCCAGGGCGATGCCGCCCTTGGCCGAGCCATCCATCTTGGTCAGGATCAAACCCGTGACGGCCGCGCTTGCGATAAATTCCTTTGCTTGATTGATTCCGTTCTGTCCGGTCGTTGCATCAACCACCAGCAACACCTCGTCGACTGGGTTCGCCTTTTCAAGGACTCGTCTGACTTTGCCGAGCTCGTCCATCAAGCCAGACTTTGTATGAAGTCGGCCAGCGGTATCAACAATGAGATAGCGAGCGTTACTTTCCACTGCTTGTTTAGCGGCGTCAAAGGCAACTGCTGCCGGGTCACCATTTGGCTTGCCCGTCACTACTGGAATATTCAGGCGATCGCCCCAAGTCTGCAATTGATCGACCGCAGCAGCACGAAAAGTGTCCGACGCAGCGAGAACAACGCGCTCGCCGGTTGCATGTAAATGCGAAGCGAGCTTTGCGGTCGAGGTGGTCTTGCCAGTGCCGTTAACGCCAACAATCAAAATCGTGACAAGTCGA
>CAJAEK010000196.1 GCA_903938735.1 uncultured Actinomycetes bacterium
GACCTTGAATCGCAGTTGTGCCTTCGTACAAAGTATCAATCTTGGCGTCGCGAACATATTGCTCGAGTGGCCAATCCTTGGTGAAACCAGAGCCACCGAACGTTTGAAGTGATTCGGTACCCAACAAAACCCACGACTTTTCGGATCCATAGCCCTTAACAATCGGAAGCAACAGGTCGTTCAAAGCAGCGAGATCCTTTGCCTTTTCGCTCTCACCGGCGGCCTCGGCCAGCGCAACGCCATCTTGAATAGATGCGGTGTAGAGCACGAGCGCGCGCATGCCTTCGGAATACGCCTTCTGCACCATCAACGAACGACGAACATCTGGGTGGTGAATGATGGTGACACGTGGCGACGCCTTGTCGTTCATGACTTTCATATCGCCGCCCTGAACGCGAACCTTTGCGTACGCCAGCGCTTGTTGATATCCAGCACTCAGCGTTGCAATCGCCTTTGTGCCCACCATCATGCGGGCAAATTCGATTACCTTGAACATCTGGAAGATGCCGTTATGAACATCGCCCAACAAGTAACCAACAGCAGGTTCTTTCTCGCCCAAATTCATTTCGCAAGTTGCAGATGAATTAAGACCCATCTTGTGTTCAACGTTGGTGACATAGATTCCGTTACGTCCTAGCGGCGCACCGGTCTCTTTATCAAAATGGAATTTTGGAATAAGGAACAAACTCAAACCCTTGGTGCCTGGACCAGCGCCTTCTGGACGTGCCAAGACAAAGTGCATGATGTTCTCTTGCAGATCTGAATCACCAGATGTGATGAAGCGCTTTGTGCCGGTGATATGCCATGTGCCATCCGGTTGTTGTACCGCCTTGGATCGACCAGCGCCAACATCGCTGCCAGCTTCTGGTTCGGTCAGAACCATCGTGGCGCCCCATTCGCGATCCACCATAAATTTTGCAAACTTCTTTTGTTCTTCCGTGCCCAACATGTATGCAACCTGTGCCATCGATGCACCAGTGGAATACAAGTGAACGGATGGATTAGAACCCAGAACCATTTCAGCGATCGCCCAACGAACCGAATAAGGAATCGCAGTGCCACCGAGTTCTACTGGTGCATCAATCCGCCACCACTCACCATCAATGTACGAGCGATACGACTTCTTCAGTGATTCAGGTAATTTCACCGAACCGGTTGCTTTATCGAATTCGACGCCACGACGATCGGCATCCACAAAGGAGGCTGCTAAATCGTTCTCGGACAATCGCTTTATTTCTTCCAACATTCCCATGATGGTGTCGCGGTCTAGCTCTTTATAGAGCGAGGAACCCAAAATGGAATCTCGACCCAGAAGGTCGAAGAGGCAGAATTCGATATCGCGGAGGTTGGCGGTGTAGTGGCTCATGCCTCAATAATGCTACTGACCAGTAACTTAATCAAGAGCTATTCGGGCGGGTTCACCCGATAGGGTTTCAGGGTGCTAATCAGTGATCGCGACATAAAGGCAGAAATCGAGGCTGGCCGGGTAAAGGTCGAACCTTTCGAGCCCGCCATGATTCAACCATCGAGCGTGGATGTCCGGTTGGACCGCTTCTTCCGCGTCTTTGAGAACCACAAGTACTCGGTCATCGATCCTTCTATCGAGCAGCCAGAGTTAACGCGCGAGGTCGAAGTCGGACCAGACGAAGATTTCATTTTGCACCCAGGCGAATTCGTTCTCGCCAGCACATACGAAGTCATCACATTGCCCGATGACATCGCTGGTCGCCTTGAAGGCAAGTCATCACTCGGTCGTCTTGGCCTGCTGACGCACTCCACCGCCGGTTTTATCGATCCAGGATTTTCTGGCCACATCACCTTGGAGCTTTCAAACGTCGCAAATCTTCCGGTCAAGCTTTATCCAGGAATGAAGATCGGCCAGCTCTGTCTCATCAAACTCTCATCTCCAGCTGAGCATCCTTACGGCTCTGCCGTCTACGGTTCGAGATACCAAGGCCAGCGCGGACCAACGCCAAGCAAGTCGTGGTTGAACTTCCACAAATCTAAAATCAAATAAAAAATAAACACAAATAAATAAACAAAAATAAATAATAAAAAGGGGTACGAAATATGACCACCACAATAATCATCATCGCCGTTGTGGCCTTGATAGCGCTATTTTTCATTGGCGGATACAACCGACTTGTACGTCTCAATGTTTCGGTTGATGAAGCGTTTTCACAGATCGAAGTTCAGCTCAAGCGTCGCTCTGATTTGATCCCTAATCTGGTGGAAACTGTTAAGGGTTACGCGGCGCACGAAAAGAGCACGCTGGACGCAGTTGTTGCAGCCCGTGCTAAATCAACAACCGCTACCTCTTTTTCTGATGTCGCAGCTGCAGATGGTGCAGTAACGCAAGCGTTGCGCGGTCTCTTGGCTGTGACGGAGGCGTATCCAGATTTAAAGGCATCGGCAAACTTCTTGTCGCTACAAGAAGAGCTCGGCACAACCGAGAACAAGGTCTCGTTCGCTCGCCAGTTCTATAACGACAATGTCCGTTCGCTTAACCAAGCAGTGAAAACATTTCCTGGCACACTCTTTGCGGGGATGGCCAAGGTCGGCGCTCGCGAGTTCTATGTTGTCGATGACCCACAGAATCGTCAGGCACCAACCGTTAAGTTCTAATCAATGAGCACAATTAATTTCCGCTCATTACAACGCGCTAATCAACGCAAGACGGTAGGCCTGCTCGCGGGCATGGCCGCGCTCATCACAGTCGTCGTATTTGCAGCGCTTACCTATTTTGGCAAGGGCGGCATCGGGATTGTTCCGGTGGCCTTTGGCGTTGCGATGCTGATGGTCTGGGGTTCGTATTACTCATCGGATTCGTTAGTGATGACCATGACCGGCGCACACTTATTGCAATACGACGACAACCCCAAGCTCTTTGATTTAGTGCACGAAATGACAATCGCCAGTGGTATCAAAATGCCCAAGGTCGCCGTCGTTCAAGACAGCGCCCCAAACGCCTTTGCGACCGGCCGCAACGAAGATCACGCGGTTATTGCATTCACCACCGGCATTTTGGATGTCATGGATCGAGAAGAGTTGCAAGGTGTGATTGCGCACGAGATGGCGCACGTGAAGAACCGCGACACATTGGTCTCCGCCATCGCTGCAACTACCGCGGGCGCAATCGCAATGCTGAGCGATATGTTGATGCGCGTTATGTGGTTTACCGGTTCAGGTCGCGATCGTGAAAACAATGACAATGGTGGCAATCCGCTAGCGATGATTGCTTCGTTGGTTGTATTGCTGCTTGCACCTTTGGCCGCGGTCTTGCTCCGTTCTGCAATCTCGCGCCGACGCGAAGCGCTAGCCGATGCGACCGCCGTTGCCTTTACGCGTAATCCTGCGGGGTTACGACAAGCGCTCGAGGTTCTGCAACGCGACACCACTGTGGTTCATAAACGATCTACCGCGGTTGCGCATGTCTGGATTGAATCACCACTTGATTCATCATCTGTCTCAAAACTCTTTGCTACCCACCCACCGCTAGAAGAGCGCATCGCCCTACTTCGTCAGATGGAAGCGAATCCTTCTACCAATCAATAACTTGGCGTTCTTCCCAGAAGAGGCCTGTTTTGTCGGTGGCGGGATCGAAAGATCGAGTTGCTAACCA
>CAJAEK010000197.1 GCA_903938735.1 uncultured Actinomycetes bacterium
AACTTCTGGCCAGTACAACTTGGTGTGAAGACAGATGCAAACCGAATTGCGGTCACACATCTCGATACGACACCAACCAAGCTTGGCAAAATTGATGTGAAGTGCGCCGAACTTTGCGGCCTCTACCACGCATACATGGAGACCAACGGAGAGATTATGACCTCCGCTGATTTCAATAATTGGGTTACCGCCCAAGGAGGTCACACAGCATGACAACCCTCGATCACAAGACAACTACCCGTCCAGTTCCTAATCCCAAGAAGAGCTTGATCACCAAGCTCAACATGGGTACCGGAATTATCTTGGGCGTCGCATTTGCCTTCGGTACGTATTACTGGCTCAAGTCCGGCCAGGATATGTCCCGTCCAAATAACGTTAACAAGGTTCTCATCGTGACCATGTTTATGTGGAGCCTCGGCTTCATGATTGGTATTGGCGCATTCATCGGGCCATTCCGCTGGTTAATCGGCAAGGATTTAACACCTGAAGAAGAGCTATATCTCGCCGGTGACGGCCAAGGCATTAAGCGCTACTTCAAGTACTGCACCGACCACAAGGTTGTTGGAATCCAATATCTCGTCGGCGTTATGACGCTCTTGGGTGTTGGCGGAACAATGGCGATGATGATTCGCACCAACTTGGCTATGCCAGGTTCGAAGCTCGTCACCCCAACTGTTTACAACTCCTTGGTTGGATTGCACGGAATCACCATGATCATCGCAATGATTATTGTTGCGACTGGTCCATTCGGTAACTACATCATGCCAATCATGATTGGTGCACGAGATATGGCATTCCCACGTCTCAACGCCTTGTCATGGTGGGTTTTGTTCACCGCGATTCCAGTTCTCTGCAGCGCTTGGTTCTTGGGTGGAATCCCAACAGGTTGGGTTGCTTACGCTCCCCTATCTGTTCAGGCCGGTCCAGGAATGAACGCATTCCTCTGCACCATCATCATCTTCGCAGTATCTACCGCTGTCGCTGGTATGAACATCACCGCAACCGTCGTAGCAATGCGCGCAAAGGGCATGTCATGGAACCGCGTCCCAATCTTCGTGGTTGGCGCGACTATCTCTGTAGCCCTTGCTATCCCAGCTTTCCCAACCTTCATGCTCTCTATGGTGCAGACAGGCTTGGATCGCACCATCGGTACCGGCTTCTACGACGCCAATATGGGCGGTAGCGGCTGGTTGTACGCACACTTGTTCTGGATCATGGGCCACCCTGAGGTGTACGTGATCTTGATTCCAGGCGTTGCGGTCTTGATGGAAATCCTTCCAGTATTCGTACGTAAGCCACTCTTCTCGTATGGCGCGGCAATCGCGGGCTTCGCGGGTATCGCTGGCTTGTCCGCATTCGTGTGGGCGCACCACATGTACATGTCTGGCTGGCTCCCTATGTTCAACGGACCATTCATGGTGACCACCGAGATGATTTCGATTCCAACCGGATTGATCTTCTTGGTTATGTTGGGCACTTTGTGGCAAGGCCGTCCATGGATGAAGTTGCCGATGCTTTCGGTCTACGCATTCCTCTGGAATATGTTGATCGGTGGAATCACAGGTATTTATTTATCTGACGTTCCTGCCGACAACTACTTGCACGGTTCGATGTATGTGACCGCGCACTTCCACTACACCTTGATGGGCTCTGCACTTACTGGTGCGGTTGCTGGTCTTGCGTATTGGTTCCCAAAGATGACGGGCCGCATGCTCAACGAGCGCGCGGGCTACATCTCCTTCTGGTTAGTCCAAGTCGGTTTCCAAGTTCTCTTCTTGGGAATGTTCGTCGCTGGATCAGAAGGTCAACCACGTCGTGTAGCGGATTACGCACACATGTACGCACATGCTGACTTGATTAGCACCATCGGTGCTTATTCGGTCGGTACCGGATTCATCGTTCTCCTCTGGGCCGTTGTTCACTCATGGCGCCACGGAAAGATCGCTCCAATGAATCCATGGGGTGCAAAGACGCTGGAATGGACCGTTCCTTATCCAGTACCACTAACCAACTTCCCAGACGATGCAATGCCAGTTGTCACCAGTGACTTCTATGGCTACGGAAAGGCGGTCAAGTAAAAATGGCTACCCATACTGATTCACAGTTCCATGTGCACCACGATTCACCCGAGCAAATCGGTCGTCGTGAGCGCTTGGGCGTACGCCTTCTGATTGTTGCTGATGGCGCATTCGTCTTCGGCATGATCTTCTCGTACTTCTACTTGAAGAACCTGAACAGCAACAACGGCTGGATTCCGGTTAAGGGTCACACCTTCACGGCTATCTCTGGCTGGTGGGCAATTGCGCCGTTTGTTGTAGTCGCGATTATTCATCGTCTTGCAGTTCGTAACCGGAGCATCTTCGGTCTGGTTTCGATTCTTGCAGTCCTCATTCTCGCCGCCGGTATGTATTACCAGTGGCACCAGATGGCGACCATGAAGTTCATGCACACTAACGACGCTGGCGACAACGTCTTCGAAGGTGCATATGCTTCTAACTGGGTCTTGTTAGCCGGAGCAAATATGTTCCACTACATATTGACCTTGTTCATTGCACTCGGACTGGCTATCCGCCACAAGCGTGCACATGTCAATGCAACCTTGGAAACATGGCGCCAGCGCACCGCTGGTTCATGGTTCACATGGACTGCAATTTCAGGTATTGCGTTAGCGCTGACCACAACGTTCATTCGCTAAGCAGCACCAAGTAAAAAGCCCCCGAACAATCGGGGGCTTTTTTATTTCAATAATTAATTAATAAATCCGTAAGCCAGCGCCGCTAGTCCAATGATCAGCCAAGTGAACTTTCCGGCACGTGAATTAAGAAATTTAGCTGCGCTCTTTACATAGGTAAGACCCAGAAGGATGAGACCCGGCAGAACAATCGCCAGGCTATGAATCGCGATATGCGGATGTGAACGCTGGTAATCCCAGTTAATCAAGCCAATAGCAATCATGGAATATGCCCACATGCGGTAATTACTCATGGCAAAAGAATAGCGGGAAGGGCAGCGCCCTTCCCGCTATTTACTTCAGTACTTAGTGTGAGTCTGCCATGCCCTCTGCAGCTGACTTCATGCGTGCAATGCGGAAGATTGTGATTCCGAATACGCACTTTGCAAGAACGTCTGCAATTGTGTAACCAATCTGGCGATCGGTGAAGAGGTATGCCATCTGATTCGCGCTTGGGTTCTTAACCAAGATTGGAATCAAGTAAGAGATTGGGTAGACGCCCCATGTTGCGATAAGCAACAAACGAAGGCGGCCGATTGAAGCTGCAACGCCTTCTGGCTGACGATCCAATGACTTACCAAGCTCTACGAACAATACGTAAAGGATGTACAAGAATGGAATTGTTGAAAGAATACCGAAGATAACCTTGGTGCCGTTGTTGCTTGAAATTTCACCTGGGTATCCGAGGATAATCATTGCTGCTGATGCAGGAACAAGGCGGCCGATCAAAGACTTTGAGGCTTCCTTTGCAATAGCAAGAACTGCGATTACTTCAACGAGCAACAATGGAACGGTAAGGATCCAGTCAACGTAGCGGTATGCCTCGTTGAATGCACCTTGCTGGGTTCCGATTGTTACAGCGTTTGCCTTCGACGCATCATTGAATGAGTTGAAGATACGGAAGTAGTGGTAACCGGCAATGAAGGTAACCATTGAAGACATAACAAGAGCACTGCGGTACTTCGCCAAAACACGGCTCTGACCTACGAGGGTGTAGACGGTGCAGGCGAGCATTGAGATGAGACCAAATGAGAAGATGTTGTACAGCGAACTCCATTGGCCGTTCGAGAGTTGAAGCATTCGGAATTTCCTCCTGTAGTTGGAGCTTTACGGGGGATCCGAGATGGCTCGGCGTTGAGCTCCTTAATGCAAAGTGTTCGCTATAACTGTGGTTTGCGCCACCCTAAACACGCTTAAATCCCAGGAAAAACACATTTTTTACCCTCAAAAACGGACATTTCGACCCGTTTTGGCACTCGCGTGAATTAAGCGCGAACGGCCCGCCAATCGAAGCGAGCGGTCGTGATCATGTGCGGCACGGTCAGAGACCAAACGATGACCAGCGTGGACCAAAACAACCCCGAGCCAAAGCTTTGTGGATCCCAGATCATCAACGCCCCACCTAGCGCCAAAGTGCCGACCACGGCATAGAGACCGGGGATGATCGCGGCAGCGTAAGCCTGACGGCTCTGATTCTCACTGGCGGCCTTGAGAGCTCGCGGAAGTTTAGGCACCAACCGCGCCGTGTGGCGCACCGCGTGCCAGCATCCGAAATAGACCGCGAAAGTAATCAGCGGCGGCGTGATTTCTGATAGCAGCGCTAACAAAATTAAATCAATCGCAAAATCAGTGGCTCGAACACCGAGCGCAATCAGCAGACCCAAGACGGCTAGTACGAGTGTTGCTTGGCGGATTGCTGAACCATGCGAACCAGCCCAGTTACCTAATGAGGCGTTAATCCGGCTGAGAGCACTTAATGAGCGGCTATCGGTCAGCGGCAAAACGACTGGCATTAATCCAGCGGGCAAGGCATACAAAATTTCTACAAACCATGGCCGGCGAGAAAGTCCCTGCGCATCACGCCATTCATTGGCACATGCAGCGTCGCCAATACCAAAATGCAACGCGCTCATCAGCAAGACAGCTTGAAAGCCATGCAGGTTCCAGGATGCGATTCCAAATCCAGCAAGCACTGCAATTGCGATATAGCCAAGAATAAAGAGCGCAAATCGAGAACGTGGCGTAGATGGCAAGGTAATCAGGTGATCGATAGCGCCATGTGGGATTCCTAGAGCGAGTGCAAGCAACGCAATGGCAATTTGTATGCCTATTGCCAGATTGATGTTAAGCACCCGAAGAACGACAAAAAGCAGGACAGCTAGAACAACAGAGGTGCGCGAGAAGCGCTGTGCCAGCTCGTAGACACGAGAAAGTCCCGAATTCATATCCAAAGAGTATGTGAAATTACTTCGCTTTGGGAGATGATTGGGCGTGGCCCATTTTCACTACGCGCTCGTGCTTCTCTTTGTCGCGATCTGCGCGGTGGGCGTAAACCTTGGCTTTCGGCTGCGGATAACGCACCTCTGGCGGGTCTTTTTAGCGACCGATGCGGCAATTCTTTTGATCTACACCGCTTGGGATATCTGGGCAGTCGAAAACCACAATTGGCGCTTTGATTCCGCACAGATTCTTGGGCTGCGGATCTTTGCAGGATTGCCGATTGAAGAGATTCTCTTCTTTATTGTCGTGCCGTTGATGACGGTCCTTACCTATCTTGCGTTATCAAAGCTCACTAAAAAATATGGCAAGGCGGAGCGATGATTTACTCAGATATCGCGATGGATGCGGTTTTGCTAGCGGTACTTGCAGATTTATTTGTGTTGCGAACCCAGATGGTTACCCGGGGAATATTTTGGTTGACCTACGGCCTGATACTCCCCTTCCAGTTACTCACCAATTGGTGGTTAACGTCGAAAAACATTGTTATGTATTCCGCTACTGAAATTATTGGCCGACGACTAGCAGGTGCTCCGATTGAAGACTTGCTCTTCGGCTTCTCCATGATCCTGGCGACGCTATCGCTGTGGGAGTTCTTCTTGGCGCTTAATCGACGTTCGTCCAAAAAGTAAGTGCCCAAAGAAACCAATTACTAACGCAAAGAGAATTCCGATATTGGAATAGGCCCAAGCGCCGGATTTTCCACCGATTGCGCCGAGGAAATATCCCTGCCACGTTAACCACGAAGCCATTTGATTGGTGACAAAACCAAAACCAACGACTGTGCCAACAACCATGATCACGACCGAAGTCAGGTTCCATGATCCGTATCGACCGGTTGAATCGAAGAGATCGGATTC
>CAJAEK010000198.1 GCA_903938735.1 uncultured Actinomycetes bacterium
GTTACCAAGGTGCGGACACCGAACGGAACGTTAAGCGCCAAGACCATTTGGTTGAGCTGCTGCAAGAAGAGCGCAGCAACCGCGGTTGCGGCAGGAAATCCACGGCCACCGAGAAGTGAGGTGCCGCCCAGCACTACAACTGCAACCGACGGAAGTACGAGTGAATCACCTTGATATGCGGTTGGTTGGGTCAAGATTCCGCCAAGTAGGACACCGGCGAAGCAGTAGAGAAGTTGAGCGATGATGTAAGCGCTTACTTGGTGACGCTTTACTTTTAATCCGGCAGCGCCACCTGCACGTGGGTTTGCGCCAATCGCTTCAAAGCGACGTCCCGCAACGCTCATCTTCAAAAATAGTGTGACTAGTATGGTTGCAACAATCGCAAAGAAAACAGAGTTCGGTATTCCCAACGTTAAGTTGGCTGCAATTCGATTGAGCAGTGCGGTTGTACGACGTGGGCTACCTTGCGAAATTGCCATGATGACCGCGTACTCGAGCGAGCTAACGCCGAGTGTGGCAACGATTGCGTTTATACCAATGCGACTAATCAGGATGCCATTAATAATTCCAACGATGATCGCACTCGCAAAGGCGACCAGAACCGCTTTCCAGAGTCGATGGTTATCTTGTTCCGGCAAACGTGTCACATAGACGACGGCAATGGAAACCGAACCTGCAACAGATAAATCAATGCCACCTTGTTGAACAACCAACGTCTGGCCTAAACCGATAATTGCCATGACTGCCGCAAATGGAAGCATTCCAAGAACAGCGCCTTTGCTAACGCTGGATGGTGCAATAAGTGCGCTGAGAATGACAATCAAAACGAGTGCGCTCAGGATTGTTTTCATTCCGCGAGAAAGTTGCAGGCGCGATGACTTCTTCATCTCACGTAGTGCAACTGTCTCTGTAGCGCTCATGCCGGAGGTACTCCTTCTGGTTGTTAAGCGTGACTGTACATATCGTCAAGAGGTGTTAACAAGGGATTTATGTAACGTTTTCATCAAGATTTTGGGGTGGCTTTCCCCTAAAAAGGATCAGTTGGGCGGCTACGCCTCGCGCAGGAATTGGAAGACGGCGGCCATATCTTGCGCCTCAAATCCGCCATTTTGAGCGTGAAGATAGAGGTTTCGGACCCCTTCGGCAGCCTCAAGCGGCACGTTCAGCTCGCGGGCCAGTCCCAGAATCAGGCCCATGTCTTTGCCCACGGTGTCGATCCGCATGGCGACCGGTGCCTGGCTATCCAAAAAGGCTGCTCGCTTGTACTTAACAAAGGGGGCAGCAACAACGCTCTCTTCAAAGACGTCATATGCCGCTTCGGGTGCGATGCCTGCAGCGGTGGATAGCGCCAATGCTTCGCTAACCGCGGCACTCAGGGTGTGTACAACGAGATTAACGGCCAACTTCATGGCCTGACCAGCGCCGGCATCACCCAGCACGGCAACCTTCTTTGCGAAATGTGCAAAGACGGGGCGCATTGAGTCAATGACCGCAGTTTTTCCACTGGCCATCACTAACAATTGATGCGCTGCAATCGTCGCCACGCTGCCCGATACCGGCGCATCAATGAAATCGATGCCGCGCGATGTCAACGCTTCGTTCAACGCTCGAGCGCTTGATACGCCACTGGTGCCCATGTCCGCGATGACAAGGTTGCTCTTCACTGAAGCCAAGGTGTTGGCATCATCAATCAAAACCGCTTGTGTCACTTTGCCATCGGTAAAAGTGCAGATTGCAAAATCTGCATCAACCAACGCTTTGCCAGCGCTTTCAGCAACAACGATATCGGCGCTCGCCAATGAGCTCTTTAACTCTTCGGCGACCGCTGCGTTTCGATTCCATAAATTGATCGGGACTCCCGCGGCAGCCAATTCCTTTGCCATTGCGGCGCCCATCTTGCCTACGCCGAGAATGGCAACGCGTTGTGTACTAGTCATTATTGGCCCTGATCAAAATCTTTCCGTTGGCTTTACCTGTTGATAAATCTTCAAAGGCTTTATTCGCTTCTTCCAGCGGGACAATGCGGTCAGTCAACAGCTTCGCTACTTTGCCCGACTTCAAGAGCTGAAGCGCCTCTGGAATATCATCCTTACAGACGTGCGCCACGGTGGTTTGCAGAACGACTTTGCGAAGCACCGCATCCCAGAAAGGGAATTCCTGCAGTGACTTGTTAAGTCCCATCAACATCAGCGTGCCACCCATCTTGGTAATGGCCAGCGCTCTCGCGGCAGCACCGGGTGCACCTGATGTCTCAAAAACAACATCCATACCCTTAGGGAAATATGGCTTGATTGTCTCTGGCGTCAGATCAGTTGGAATCAAAATAGTGTGAGCGGCGCCTAATTCCTTCGCGGTATCCAAACGCTTCTGATCGATATCCATTGCGGTGATTTCCACACCAAGGCTCTGGAGCGCAACGCAGACAAAGGATCCGATTGCACCGACTCCGAGGAGTACTACGCGGTCGCCTTTCTTCACACCAGCCCGACGAACGCCGTGAATACCGACGGCTAAAGGTTGAGCAAGTGCGGCATCCTCATCGCTGACATCATCAGGAATAGGTACGCAAATATTCTTTGGAGCGCGAGCGAACTCTGCGAGACCACCATGAATGCTGAGGCCAAGCGTGTAATAGTGATCGCACAGATTGGTTCGTCCTTCTTTGCACATGATGCATTCGCCACAGGAAACACCAGCACCGCAAGCTATGCGCTTGCCCAGCATTTCTTGCGCATTCGAACCGGCTTCAACGACAGTGCCGATGAACTCATGGCCCAAGATGGTTGCGCCTTGGTGCTTGCTGTTGGGATGAGGATTATTTAACGGAACCATCATCGGGCCCTTAGCGAACTCGGTCGCATCGGTTCCGCAAAGCCCGTTGTACTTCACTCGTACAAGTACCTCATCCGGTCCAAGATTTTCGGGCTTAGGGAAATCCTCTACCCGCAAATCATGAGTCGCATGCAAAACCGCAGCGCGCATCGTCGACACAGCGAAACCTACTTTGCCGAGTTGGTGACGTGAACCTTGATCTGGCTCTTATCGGTCAGAACGGTTTGATACGCCTTATCAGCCTCTGAAATATCAAAGGATGCAGTGACGAGCTTGGAGAGATCTAAATTTGTCCGTGACAAGAAGCGAATTGTCTCTGGCCAAACACCAGGTGAACCAATAATTCCGCGGACTTGGAGCTCCTTGGATTGAATCAAGCCCATTTGCGTAGGGGCGACGCCACCAACGCTGATTCCAATGATGACCAAGCGTGCATGAAAAGCAGCAACTTCAAGTGTCATTGCCATCGCATCCGGGCGACCGCTGGCGTCAATCACAACTGTTGCACCAACACCCTTGGTTGCCTCCATGACCGCATCCTTAGTGTTCTGCTTGGTGGGATCGACTACAACTTCTGCGCCCAAGCTCTTAGCAATTTGTGCACGAGCTGCTGATGGTTCAATCACAATCACACGTGCACCCTTGGCGGCACTTGCTGCGATTACTCCGAGTCCGATTGGACCGGCGCCAAATACCGCGACCGTGTCGCTGGCATCCATATTGTCGGCACGAACGGTTGCGTAATAACCACAACTAAACGGCTCTACGAGCGCGCCTTGTGTCCAAGAAACATTCTCTGGCAACTTGTGCAGCCAGTCTTCTTTCGCAATGAAATGTTCTGCCATCGCACCACTAATAGAGAATCCGAAGTGCTCTACGCCAATCACACACTCGCCAACAACGCGATCTCCCGCCTTAAGCTTCGTGACTTTCTTGCCGACTTCCAGAACTTCTGCTGACCATTCATGACCAGGAATGATGGGGTATGAAAAAGGAATGATGTAACGGCCTTCAAGAAGCTCGATATCTGAGTGGCAGATACCGACTGAGCGGCTGGCAAGCAGTACCTCATCATCGGCAATCTTTGGTGTCGCGATGTCGTTAACAGCCATCACGTTGGGAGACATAAATTGGAGAGCTTTCATTTTTTATACCAACACCATTCCGCCATCGATCATGATCGTCTGGCCTGTCATATAGTCCGAGTCGTTTGAGGCTAAGAAAAGGGCCATTCCTTGCAGGTCTTCAGGCTTGGCTGGACGGCCCTTCAAGATTCCAGCCGAAAACTCTTCCATCGCTTGTCCCGGGCGCTGTGAATCGCCCATCTCCATCAGGTCTTTATCTAACGTCACCCACAACGGAGTATCAACTACGCCCGGTGCGAATGAATTACAGGTGATGTTGTATTGCGCGAGCGCCCGTGCGGTGGCTTGGGTGATTGCATTGACGGCAAATTTACTGGCGCAATAAATGCTGCCATTACGACTGCCTTTTAAAGCCGCTTCCGAACCGATGTAAATTAAATTGCTATGACTTTTTTGTTTTAACTTTGGCAATAAAGCTCGGCTTAGATGGGCTTGAGCAGTGAAATTAACCATCATCAACTGCTCAATCTGCGCAAACGAAA
>CAJAEK010000199.1 GCA_903938735.1 uncultured Actinomycetes bacterium
CCCCGCGAAGTTCTCGCGCATAGCGCGAGCTACTCTGGCTGGCGTATCCCGCAATCCATCACGATCTGGATCTTCTCCGATAGCGATGAGCAGTTCTTTTACCGCGCGCTCAGCACGATCCTGATCAAACTCGTTCTTTGCTCCACCCGCGAGTGGTCCCATAGAAACTGAGTTGATATCACTCACTAGCAGGTGGCGCTTTCTTCACAGCCGCTTTCTTGGCAACCTTCTTTACCGGTGCTTTCACTTCAGCAGCAGCCTTCGCTTCAGCTGGTGCTTCGGCTTCAACAACTGGTTGCTGAGGCTTCGCTGGTGAGAGTGCAACTGGTGGTTTAGAGCTTGGAGTGCGAGTGGCAGAACCTGTCCAAGCCGGACGAGGTGCAACTGTCTTTACCTTGGCAAAGATGCGTTCAATCTCATCCTTAAGCAAAGTTTCCTTCTCAAGCAGCTCCACCACGAGCTCATCCAAAATCGATTGGTTAGCTACCAAAATGTTGTACGCCTCTTGATGTGCATTCTCAATCAGGACGCGAATCTCGGAATCTACGACTCCAGCAATCTCTTCCGAATAATCGCGTTGGTGTCCGTAGTTGCGACCCAAGAATGGTTCGCCTTCAGAAACGCCCAACTTGATGGCACCAATGCGCTCAGTCATGCCGTACTGAGTAACCATCGCGCGTGCCAAGTTCGTCGCCTTTTCAATATCGTTTGAAGCGCCCGTAGTTGGGTCATGGAAGATCAATTCTTCGGCGGCTCGGCCACCCAATGAATAAGCCAGTTGATCGAGCATTTGATTGCGCGTTGTCGCATAACGATCTTCATCCGGCAGGATCATGGTGTAACCAAGCGCGCGACCGCGCGGCATGATGGTGATCTTGTGGACTGGGTCGGTATGTGGAAGCGCATGCGCAACCAGCGCGTGACCACCTTCGTGATACGCAGTAATGCGACGCTCTTCTTCGGTCATCAACCGCGTAGTGCGCTGTGGACCGGCCATCACGCGATCGATCGCTTCATCAAGCGCCTGCACTGTGATTGCCTTGGCGTTGGTACGAGCGGTCAGAAGCGCAGCTTCGTTCAATACATTCGCTAAGTCGGCTCCGGTAAATCCTGGAGTCCGCTTTGCAAAATCAGAGAGCTCGATGTTCTTCGCCATTGGCTTGCCCTTGGCATGGACTTCGAGAATTGCGGTACGACCCTTGAGATCGGGGCGATCGACTGGAATCTGACGATCAAAGCGACCAGGGCGCAAAAGTGCAGGATCAAGCACATCTGGACGGTTGGTTGCCGCAATCAAAATGACTTGGCCGTTGGCTTCAAAGCCATCCATCTCGACCAACAGTTGATTGAGAGTTTGTTCGCGCTCATCGTGACCGCCACCGAGTCCGGCGCCACGTTGGCGACCCACAGCATCAATTTCGTCAACGAAGATAATTGCGGGCGCGGCTGCTTTTGCTTGCGCAAAGAGATCGCGCACTCGTGATGCACCAACGCCAACAAACATCTCGACGAATTCAGAGCCTGAGATGGAGAAGAATGGTGCACCAGCTTCGCCTGCAACCGCGCGAGCAAGGAGAGTCTTACCGGTTCCTGGTGGGCCGTAAAGCAATACGCCCTTCGGAATCTTCGCGCCAATATCTTGATACTTCTTTGGATCCGCAAGAAAATCTTTGATTTCGCGGAGCTCTGCGACAGCTTCATCTGCACCCGCGACATCCGCAAAGGTGTTCTTTGGCATCTCTTTGGTCTGTAATTTTGCTTTAGAACGACCGAACGAGAAGACCTTACGGCCACCTTGGGCATTGCTCATAAAGAGCAAGAACAAGAAACCAAGTAGTAGGTATGGCGCAAAACTAAAGAAGATGGTGGCCCAGATTGATTGCGTACCAATCTTTACATCCCACGCCTTTGGTGGTGGATTGCTCGTCAACAACTCAACGATTTGAGGTTCTTCACCGGTTACATAAGAGGCATAAAGTTTCTGTGAGCCCTGGATGTATGTGCCAGATTTAAGAACGACTTCGATTTTCTGGTCTTTGTCGATGACAATTGCAGAATCAACCTTGTTCTCTGAAATTGCGGCAAGGATTGTAGAAGTATTGACCTTGATGAACTGTGCACCACTGCCAGAGATTCGACCAATAATGCTGACTGCTAATAACGCGATGACAATCCAGAAAAGTGGGCCGCGCAAAACCTTGCGGGCGCGCTGGCGTGGATCGCTCGGCTTCTTCTCACCAGATTCCGACTTCTTATTTTGAGCAGGCATCTTCAAGCTCTTTATATCCTTTAACTTGTTGGGCTTCTTTGCTGGTGTTGCCATAATTATGCGTACATATGTTTCGCTAGAACACCGATGAAATCTAGGTTGCGATACTTCTCGTTGAAATCAAGACCGTATCCGACCACGAACTCGGATGGGATATCAAAACCCACGTACTTAACGCTCACATCCACCTTTGCCGCCTCGGGCTTACGCAACATCGTCAGAATTTCAACCGACTTTGCGCCGCGTGATTCAAGGTTTGATTTCAACCAGGCAAGGGTCAGGCCGGTGTCGACGATATCTTCAACAATGACGACTTCGCGGCCGGTGATATCGCGATCGAGGTCTTTCAGAATACGAACAACACCGCTCGACTTTGTGCCGGAACCGTAGGACGAGACCGCCATCCAATCCATTTCGATATGTCGTTGAAGTGCGCGCGAAAAATCAGCCATTGTCATGACCGCGCCTTTAAGGACGCCAATCAACAACAAGTCACGTCCTGCGTAATCTGCCTCTACTTGCGCAGCCAACTCCTTCAGGCGAGCATGGATTTGGTCTTGCGTAACAATGACGCTTTCAATATCGCTGCCGGCTGTTGCGAGGTCCACAGTGCTCCTTATTAGTTGAGATATTTAAGATTTTTACGAAGGTTGGGGCGGGGTCGAGAGGATTAGTCTGCCTGAATTCCGGGAAACCTTCACACCGCCCGGAAGCGAGACCTCTCCTTGACCGCGCCAATCGGTGACTAGGGCCTCAACTGGGCTTAAATGCTCGGCCGAGATGCTCCCGTTCGGGGCGCCGGCTTCATAAATCGCTCTCCGCAATACGCGAGCCCGAATAGCTACCGGCAAGGCGGCCAATCGGTCAGCTGGGATATCCGATAGATCCAAGCCATCGCAGACATGGTTCGCCCACTCGGACAAAGCTTCATCGTCTTGCCGGAGCAATCGAGCCGTCCGGGCAAGCGCAGCAGAAACTCCTGGACCAATCTCGTTTTCCAAGAGCGGCAATACTGTTTGGCGAATCCGTACTCGTGTGAATTCCGGATTGGAATTATGTGGATCTACCCAAAAATCTATTCCTGCTTCAACACAGGCAGCTTCAGTAGTTGCACGTGTGACTTGCAAGAGCGGCCGAACATAAACTCCGTTTACATCCGCCATTCCCGCAAGTGATCGTGCACCTGATCCACGCGCAAGTCCAAGTAAAACTGTTTCGGCTTGATCATTGAGAGTATGACCAAGGAAAAATGCTCGGGAAGAATATGTATCGAGTGCCTGCTCAAAAATTGCATAGCGCGCTCGGCGAGCCGAGGCCTCTAGTCCATCTCTCATTTCTACTTGGGCAGTTGCAAAGAAAATTTCATCGAAGCCAAGCGACCGTAACTTTTCAATCGTGGTTGCGGCTACCTTCTCGCTGCCGGGTTGTAGGCCATGATCAACAACCACCGGAATAATCTCAAGCTCCCGGCTAGTTGATTCATGCAAGAGCGCGTGTGCAAGAGCCATCGAATCGGCACCGCCAGATACTCCGACCAAGACTTTTTCATGCGGTGAGAGAGCATCGAGAAAGGGTCGAACGGCAGCGCGTAACTCAAGAATCGCTGGGGTCGTGATGCTCACAGCCCCAATCTATCGGCTAACTAAACCCGGCCACCAGATGGCATTAAGCCCTGGATGGAGTAGATGCTCGAGAAGAGCAGTCCTTTGCTCTTGGAATTTGCCTCCCACATCATGCCGTTTCCGGCATAGATGGTGATGTGGTGAATATTTTGTACTGAACCGTCGAACGAGTAGAAAAGTAAGTCGCCCGGAATTAATTGGTTGAGTGGCACGCGCTGGGTATCCACGAAATACAACGCAGCATTCAAGCGTGACCATTTCGGATAACCCAAACCAGCCACGTGATAAGCAGCGTAAACAAGGCCGGAACAATCAAATGAATTAGGACCTTGTGCGCCCCACAAATATGGCTTACGAGCAAGCACTTGTACTTTGGCAAAGGCCACTGCTGCTGCCCGCATCGCGTCGGTTGACCGGATTGTTGAACGACCACCCCAATGCTTATCAGGCCAGATCTTTGCTTGACCGGGTGTTGTCAAAGCAATCGTTGCGTTTGCCTCTTCCAGCAATGAAATTTGTCGTTGTTGTTCCAACGTCAAACGGAAGTTGCGCGCCTTTGCTAACTCGCTCGCGAGCTGATTCTGCACCGCGCTCAATTTATTAACTTCTACTTGCTGCGCAGCCTTCGCATCATCCGCGGCCTTCTTGGTTTGCGCGACCTTTGCGGTTGCCGCTGCTTGTGCCGCCTTCGCTTGATCTGCTGCGGCTTGAGCAACTTTTGCCGCCGCCTCTGCGGTTTTAAAGCGCTGCAACGTCGTCGCGTCCGATGCGCCAATGTTGTTTAACGCCGAGAGCCGATCGATAACATCTTGTGGGCCGTTCGCGTTGAGGATGGAGTTCCAATTACTAAATCCGCTGCCATCTTTATACGCGTTGCTCGCCATCTTGCCGATGGTCTGAGTCTGCGCGACGACCGCAGCTTGCATGACTTGCGCGTGTGCCGCAGCGGCGTTTGCCTTCTTGGTCGCCAACGCTAACGCGGCGACAGCAGCGTTGTATTTAGCGGTGGCAGCGCTTGCAACGGCAATTAGCTGATTAAGGGTTTGAGTTGCTTTGTTGAGATTCGCCTGCGCGGCCGCAGCAGCGGCGGCTTTTTGTTGTTCAATCTTTTTTGCGGCATCAATTTGAGCTTGGGTGGGCGCCGGGGTTTTCGCAATCGCAGGAGTTATTGCTACGACAGAACTCAAACCAAAGGCAGCGGCTACCGCGATAGCGGCAATCCGGCTTTGTCTTGTTCTGATCTGCATGGCGACCTCGCTGGGGATGCGTGGAGTTAACTCTTATAAGGAGTTAAGCATAAAGCCGCCGTTACAAATTCCTAGTTAGCGACATCTCGCTTTTTGAAGAGTGAAGCCACAATTGCGAAGCCAATCGCCAAATAGAGCGCACTCATCAACAATGAGCGGGTATAGCTGAGATCAATCGTTCCGCCTTCGCCGATATTGCTGATGTTTTGACCAGGAAGCCACTTCGCAGAGCCGGAAAGTGCAGCGCTCAGAATGTTCTCAAGAATGAGATTCCAGAGCACGCCGACCGAGATAGCAGTGATGGGTGATCGAAAGAGCAATCCGAGAATCATTCCGAAAAGCCCAAAGCCGATGGTGGAGAGCAAAACGTTAAAGAATGTGTGACCCAAATAAGAAAGGCCGGCACTCGTCGCCCACAAGTTGGTACTTACTTTTGCGCCGGGCGCTAATAGATATGACGCGGCGATAGTGATGATTGCGGTTACCGTCACCATGAAGATTGCGAATACAACCATCGCGATGCATTTGCCAGCCAATATTTTCATTCGAGCTGGTTGACGCACGAGTAAATTGCGGAGCGTGCCATATGTGTATTCCTGCGCGGTCTGCGAAGCAAAGATGCAGAGTGCAACTAACCCAAGAAAAGCAGCGACAAGTTTAAATCCGTAACCAATACCGGTTGCCTGACTTAGTTGAGCAGCGCTTACGAATTCACCGCGTCGAGTGTTATGGCCAGAATTAATGCGCAGGTAAACCAACGAAGTAAAGAGCACCGACAGACCAGCGACTATCGCGGTGGTCGAGAGCGCAAGTGTTGGGCGGCGAAGCTTACGGGCTTCGGCATAGATAACTCGCAACATTAGTTAGCTCCTGACTCGGTTGTTAATTCAAAGAAAGTCTCTTCGAGCGATGGGCGAACCGTCGCAAGATTGGCCAACGTAATCCCGGCTTCAAATGCCAATCGGTTGAAGGTCGCACTCCATTCGGCTGGGCTCAGTACATGTAATTCATCGTCAACAATGGAGGCGGTGTGGCCGCTCTGCTGAGCAATAGCCACGAGCTTCGGCATATCAACTGCGTATTCTGGCTTGGCGATAATGATGGGTTGCTGAGCTTCGAGCAATGATTCGGTTTTGCCGGAGAAGATGACCTTGCCGTTTCGCAACATCACCAGATATTCAGCGATCATTTCAATCTCGCTCAAGAGATGTGATGAGACGAAGACCGATGTGCCCTGCGCGGCTAGTCGCTTCATCAATTCGCGAACTTCGTGGATGCCGGATGGGTCGAGTCCATTTGTTGGTTCATCCAGAATCAGTAAGCGTGGATTGGGAAGCAAAGCGGCGGCAATTCCCAACCGTTGCTTCATTCCGAGTGAATAGGTCTTGAACTTTGATTTAGCGCGATCGCCTAAACCAACGAGTTCGAGTAGCTCCATCACGCGCTCTTGTGGGAAACCACCCAGGCTTGCGAGCACGCGCAAATTCTCTGCGCCAGAGAGCGCCGGATAGAAGGCTGGGCCTTCGATCATCGCACCGACATAAGGCAAGAATTTCTCTGGCTCGTTAATAGAGTGACCAAGCACTGTCCCGGTGCCACTTGTGGGCGCAATTAAGCCGAGCAACATTCGGATTGTTGTTGTCTTGCCGGCGCCGTTCGGCCCCACGAAACCACAGATTGTGCCCAGTGGAACTTCGAAGTTCGCGGAACTGACTGCGGCGCGTTCGCCATAGACCTTGGTCAGATTAGTTACAGATATCGCCAAATTGCTCATGCTCAGCACAATAACAGTGCCAGCTGAATGTGGGGTTACTTAACCAGAACCGCCACAACCAGGAGCAAGGAATATGCACTTAAGTAAGTAATTGACCACTGAAAGAGTTTTGCGGCAGCCTTCGCGCCATCCGAGCCGTTAATCCGGAGCAACTGTTGGATGAAGCCGAGCGCGAGGACGGCGGTAATAACCCAGGCCCACCATTTCAAATGTGCAGTGGCGTCGACGCCAAGCGAACAAGCAATCATTCCGACGGTGTGGAACCACATCTGCTTTTCAACAGATTTCATCGATGCAACAACTGGCAACATCGGAATACCGGCGGCGGCGTAATCATCTTTGTATTTAATAGCAAGCGCCCAGAAATGCGGTGGTGTCCAGAAAAAGATCACAAAGAAGAAGAGCCACGCGGTGAGCGACAACTTGTCCGCGACAGCGGCCCAACCAATGAGGACCGGCATACATCCCGCGATGCCACCCCAGACAATGTTCTGTGCGGTGCGACGCTTCAAGCCGATTGTGTAGAAGAGAACATAGAAAACAATTGCAGCTGCGGTGAGAACTGTTGCATATGTATTTGTGAAAATTTTAAAGATGAGGAGCGAGAGCAATGTTAGGGCGGAGGCAAAGAAGAAGGCTGCCTCTTCTGAGACTTCACCGGTGACCAACGGACGCTTTGCGGTTCGATTCATAAGTCGATCAGAATCAACCTCGATAATCATGTTGAATGCGTTTGACGCACCCGCGGCAAGAGTTCCGCCAATCAAAGTGGCGAGCGTTAACTTGAGCGACGGCACTGCCTTTGCGGCAAGAAAAAGAGCCGGCAAAGTGGTGACCAAGAGGAGTTCGACCACGCGCAATTTCATCAACGCGATATATGGACCGACCTTTGATTTCACGCCGTCACCATATCGTTGCGGCCAGCAATTGTGGAATCTTTACGCTTTTTTGAGGGCAGGTGCGGCGATAGTCGCCAACATCTTGTCGATGGTTTGCCGCGCTAATTGCCGGTAATACTCGGTGGGATGGATTCGGTTGGCGATTACCGCAAATACATATTTCTTGTCGCGCACATTGACGTAGCCAGCAAGACTGACTGTTCCGTTGATCCAGCCGGTCTTGGCTTGAACCAAGCCGACCGCCTTCGGAGCATCAGTCACGAATCGAGTCTGTAACGTTCCGGTCTTGCCCGCGAGCGGCAGACCATCAGCAATTATTTTCAGTTCCGGTGACGCTTGAATTTTTACTAATAATTCACCGATGGTACGGGCAGAGATGCGAGTCTCTTTCGATAATCCGTTGCCATCGAAGATCGCCAAGCCGGCGTGCTCTACCCCGAAGCCATCCAAGGTTTTTTCAAATGCCTGTTGAATGCCAGCTGCTTCGCCTCCGAATCCCAACTTCACGGCAGCGGTCCGAGCAAGGCGATCAGCCAAAACGTTGTCACTCCACAGCAAAGTAAATTGCGCAATATCTTTTAACGGCGGAGAAGTGATCTCGGCAATTTTGTTTACCGCTTCAGCTTGTGCAGCAGAAGGCGATGCAATCGGGTTGATGGTGATTGCAACACGACCGGCAAAGAATTTCTGAAGTGTCTGCGCATCCAATGTGTAGACGCCAGAGAAATCTAAGGTCATCGACTTGAGCCCTGGGTTTGCCGCGAGCACTGCGTTAATCAAGGCAGGTGAATAGGCGCGGTGATATTTCTTCGCCTCAAAATCGCTTGCGGTTAGCCACGGGTCACTCTGTCCCAACAAAACGAAGGTATCTGGTTTGTCGGTAGATGAAATTGACGTAGTAAAAGTTGTGTCGGCACCAAGGGTATGAATCGCGGTCGTCATCGATACCAGTTTCAGTACTGACGCCGGCGCACGCAACACATCGGGCGCTTGCGAAAAGAGTGTCTGATCTGACTCAGGATCAATTAAGACGATGCCGGGCTTGGCCAATAAGGGGGATGAAGCAAGTTTCACAAAAGTATGAGGCAATTTAATTGCGTATGCAGGCAGTGCCGAGACGACGAGAGCGCTGGCTAGCGCCGCAACTGATGCAAATCTACTCGTCTTACGCACGGGTGAATTATGCCTGCTTCAGAAGGAAATACCTTACTTACGACGCGTGAGACGACCCTGAGAAATTGCTGCGCCCAACACCACAAGAACTGCACCGATTGGTTCGTTCCATGTGATGCCTTCACCCAAGAAAATAACGCCAACAATGACGGCAACAAGTGGGGTGATGTAAGTGACGGTGCTCGCAATTGAGCTACCGGCAGCCGTGATGATTTGAAAATTCCAGATGTACGCAATTCCAGTGCCAATCGCGCCTAACGCAAGCATCGAGAGCACCGGAATCGGCTTAAATTGATCGTGCGAAATTCCGTTGTAGAGAAAAAAGGGCAAGAGCGTTATCGAAGCGACTGTGATTTGAGTTGTCGCCATCACGTCCGGACGCAGGCCGAGCGGTAGAACATATTTTCTGGTGAATGGGAATGAAAATCCGTAACACG
>CAJAEK010000200.1 GCA_903938735.1 uncultured Actinomycetes bacterium
GCAAAATGCCCGCGGTCGCCATCACCGACAGCGCGAACCCGGGGTCAATCGCCTGAAAAGGATCAATCAGAATCAGCAACGCTATAGCCAGTCCAAGTGACGGTAGCGCGCTGGAACGAACCCCTCGAGCCCGAGCGATCAGCATCACCGCCGTCATCACGGTTGCTCGCATGACCGATGGTGTTGGCCGAACCAAGAAGATAAAGCCGAGCAACACAATGGCCGTGAAGCCGATCCGCAATCTCTGCCGTCGAATAAACCATTGTGATAACCACATAACGAATGCCGCAACAATTGCAAAGTTTTCACCGCTGACTGCGGTCAAGTGAGTCAGCCCCGAACGGCGCATATCGGTGACGAATAAACTCTTTTCTAATGAGGTATCGCCTTCGACCAATCCAGGGATGAGCGCTCCCCCAGCGCCCACAATGTGCTTTGCTTCAGCTCTAAATCGGGTGCGGATTGCGGTCGTCCATGTCATTATCCGAGTTGGTCCCCGAATGATGTGAATAGAGCCGCGCAGCGCAATCAACCCAGCTACTCGACGTTCATTCGAGGCAAAGAGCGTTCCATCGCCACTAAATTTTTCACTCGGTATCAGCGCCAAAGCCGTCCGCGAAACAATGCGCATCGGCAATCGCAGATTCTGTGTCTTACCGTTGATGGTGATCTGATAGACCGTGACGAGCAATGACTGCGATGGCGCCTTCGTGCGAGACCCAACAACTTTTGCCGCACCCCATACGGGGTCGGTCTTCACGGTTGCCGCAAAATGCACAAAGCTCTTGCTAGTCAGATTACGGGTAATGAAATTGTGGGTTAGCGCTAACTCGCGAATCCCTGTGCTCGCGGCGCCGGTCAATACCGCTGCGATTGCGAGTACGGCCACGGCTCGATGTTGTGCAATTGCAACCGCCAGTAAGAGAAGCACCACATACGACCATGGTGCGCTAACTAATCCAGTGGTTGCCGCGCCTGCCCATATCGCGAGCCCTACCGCTAGCAGGCGCCGATCTACAGGCGCACTAATGGCGATACTTCAGCGTATTTCGATTTACCCATTCCGGAAATTTTTTGCAGGTCCGATATTGCCGCAAACGCTCCACTCTTCTGGCGATAAGCAATGATGCGACCAGCCATCACGGGTCCTACACCTGGCAACGACTCCAGTTGTGCGAGCGTTGCGGTGTTGATGCTGATCAATCCGCCACTTGTTGTCGCCTTCGCCTTCGACGCACCGCGTGCGCGAGATGATGTCACTGCCACTTTGGGAGCACCAACGACGATTTGTTCACCATCAATCAAGATGTGCGCCAAGTTGATATCACTCAGGTCTACGCCTTTGAGCGCTTGTCCAGCTGCGGTGACAGCGTCCACCGCCCGCGAGCCGGTGGGCAGGTGATAAACCCCAGGGTGCAGAACCTTGCCCGCAACATCAACCACGATTGATGCAGCCACAGGCGCAGTCGTCGGAATGATGAGCTGTGGTCCATTCATGGGCAATGGCGATGCACTGCTCGAACCTTGCGCTAACGTGAAGAAGGCAACCCCGATTGCGATAGTTGCGCCGAATACAAGGATCAACACCCGCCGCTGTTGCGGCGAAAAATCTAAGTCGCTGAAACGGTTCTGAATCTCGCTCTTTACTCTGTTCAACATCCGAGCAAGGTATGCCCGCGCAGGTCGAAGCAATTCATCGAAAGACGAAGCTGTGGATTACGGCTGCCTGTGGTTGGCGATGAAAATTACAGAACGATATTGACGAGCTTTGGCGCGCGAGTAATCACCTTGCTGATGGTCGCACCAGCGATAGCTGCCTTGATTTCGGCGTTCTCCATCGCAAGCTTTTCTAGATCAGCATCGCTGATATTTGGAGCAACTTCGATACGGTCTTTGATTTTGCCGTTGACCTGCAAGATAGCGGTGACGTTGTCAGCCCCAAGTAATGATTGATCAATTGCTGGCCAGCCGGCGAGTGCAACCGATGGCTTGTGACCCAGGCGCTCCCACATCTCTTCCGCCGTGTATGGCGCGACTAATGAGAGTGAAATAGCGATCGCTTCTGCTGACTCGCGGACCGCTGGGTCTGCTGCACCACATCCAGAATCGATTGCCTTGCGAGTGTGGTTTACCAGCTCCATCACGCGCGCTACCGCAACGTTGAATCGGAAGGATTCGACCGCGAAGGAAATATCATGCAACGCTTTATGAACGATCTTGCGAAGCGCCAAATCGCCGGTCGTGAAATCAACGCCCGCCTTGCTGGTTACATCGCCCGAAATTCGCCATGCGCGATTGAGGAATTTTGCCGAACCAGCTGGTGAAACATCTGCCCAATCGACATCGTCCTCTGGTGGACCCGCAAAGACCATCGAGATGCGAATTGCATCCACGCCATGCGTCGCCAATTCATCAGATAAACGAACCAAGTTTCCACGGCTCTTGCTCATCGCAGAACCGTCCATCAAGACCATGCCTTGGTTCAACAACTTGGTGAAAGGCTCGGTGAAATTGAGCTTGCCCATATCGAACAAGACCTTGGTAAAGAAGCGTGAATACAACAAGTGCAGGATGGCGTGGGTAACGCCGCCGACATACTGATCAACCGGCAACCAGGTATCGACCTCCGCACGGTCATATGCAACATCGCCACGATTGACGCTGGTGTATCGCAAGAAATACCAAGAAGAATCAACGAAGGTATCCATCGTGTCCGCGTCGCGCTTTGCTGGTGCACCACAAGCAGGACAAGGAACGTTGACCCACGATTCAACCGCGCCGAGCGGTGATGTGCCCTTTGGCTTCAAATCCAAACCGACCGCATCTGGAAGCTCAACCGGCAATTGTGATTCTGGCACAGGGACTTCCCCGCACGTTGGGCAGTGAATGATCGGAATTGGTGTGCCCCAGAAGCGTTGGCGCGAAATCAACCAGTCGCGCAGACGATAATTCTTAGCGGCCTTGGCCTTCTTTGATGCCGAGAGTTCCTCGATGACCTTGGCAATCGCATCGGCCTTTTTCAAGCCATTGAGCGAACCAGAATTAATCATCACGCCTTCGCCAGTGGTTGCGACGCCGGTGGCATTTGGATCTTCTTCGCCGGTCTCGACCACAACTGATACAGGTAGCTTCATCGCACGTGCAAAATCTAAGTCGCGTTGATCGTGTGCGGGTACCGCCATGATCGCACCAGTGCCGTAATCAGCAAGCACATAATCGCTCGCCCAGATTGGCAGCTTCGCACCATTGACCGGATTAATCGCGTAACGATTAAGGAAAACGCCGGTCTTTGGTCGGTCTGTTGCAAGGCGATCGATATCGCTCGCCGCCTTAACGCCTTCTAGATATTTAGCGAAATCTGATTCAACTCCCGTGCCTTGAACTAATTCAGCGGCGAGTTCGCTATCGGCGGCCACAACCATAAATGTCGCGCCATGCAAGGTGTCGGGACGGGTGGTGTAAACAACTACTGGCTTCGCGCGGCCTTCAATCTCGAATTCAACTTCAGCGCCGATGGAACGCCCAATCCAGTTGCGCTGCATCATCAGAACTTTTTCAGGCCATTGGCCTTCCAGTTGTTCCATATCGTCGAGCAAGCGGTCGGCGTAATCGGTGATCTTCAAGTACCACTGATTTAATTTCTTCTTGGTTACTTCAGAATCGCAGCGCTCGCATAATCCTGCGACTACTTGTTCGTTGGCAAGCACGGTCTGGCAATTAGGGCACCAGTTAACCGGTGAATCCTTGCGATAGGCCAAGCCCTTCTTGTACATCTCCAAGAACAACCATTGGTTCCACTTGTAGTACTCGGGGTCCGATGTATGAAGTACGCGATCCCAATCGAAGCTGCAGGCAAAGCGACGCATCGACGCTTTCTGCACCGAAATGTTCTCGTAGGTCCAGGCGCGCGGATCGGCATTGCGCTTGATGGCGGCGTTCTCGGCCGGCAATCCAAACGAATCCCACCCGATCGGGTGCATGACGTTAAAACCTTTTTGTACCCAGTAACGGGCGATTACATCTCCAAGCGCGTATGCCTCGGCGTGGCCCATGTGCAGGTCACCAGATGGATACGGGAACATATCCAAGACATATTTCTTCGGGCGTGGGTCATCGGCGCGACCAGATTTGAATGGCTCAATCGCATCCCAAATCGGCAACCACTTCTCTTGGACGTGGTGAACGTCGTACGCCTCATGCATGGCGGGAATTCTCCCATGAGACGCCGGTTAACTCTTCGCTCACGGTCCAGAGGTTGGCAGCAATAATGGGATCCAGTGCAAGTGAGCGTGGTCGAGTCAGGCGTGGCGTACCGCGCATCTCGCCGATTCCGTTCGGGCCAATATACGAATTTCCGATTAAGCCAGGAAATGTCATCGCTGCCAACAAAGGCAATACGCCCATCTCCACTTTTTGAGCAATGTAGCGAGTAGGCAATGAAGCTGCACCACCGGTACGAAAGAGCGAAGTGTTTGTCCAACCCGGATGCGCGGTCAGCGGAATGAACGACCACTTATTCTGCAGGCGAAGTCGTTCCACCTGAGCAGAGAAAAGTAAATTTGCGAGCTTGCTGGCACCGTATTGGCCCCAGGCCGAATATTTGCCTTCACACATACAGACCGCGCGAATATCGTCGATGGTGCCATCACCAAATGAACCCATCCGATGCGCCTGGCTTGCTTGCGAAACCAATCGCTCGTTGATCCGATCGCGAATCAAACCAGCAAAGGCAAAGTGCCCTAGATGGTTAGTGCCCATCTGTAATTCAAATCCATCAGCAGTTCGCGAAAATGGCGGAACCATGACGCCAGCATTCAGCGCAACAACATCAAACTTTGGTAGCGCGTTAACTTCTGCGGCAGCTTTACGAACGGATGCCAAATCAGAAAGATCCATGTAGATCGCTGGGACGGGCTTACCGATAACGCCGATTGCTTGCGCAGCTTTCTTCTCATTGCGCGCGGTGATAGTGACATCAGCACCTTTGGCGACTAACGCGCGTGCTGCAGCTAAACCAAGTCCGCTGGTTGCGCCGGTAATAAGAAATCTACGTCCGCTCTGGTCTGCAATATTGGCTTCAGTCCAGCCAGCAGGGATTCGAGGAGCGGTAATCACGTGGAGATAAGGGGAATCGAACCCCTAACCTCTTCCATGCCATGGAAGCGCGCTACCAATTGCGCCATATCCCCGTATTCTCAAAATCCCGAAATAACGAGAGTCGAACCTTATCTCAGAGGGTGGTCTCGTTGCCAAACAAGGGTTCTGGGATGGTGCCAGCATTGTGTTCTACCAGTGCCCAGCCCGTATGAAGCTCCTCGAGAACAGACCAAGACGCATTCGATAATCCACCCAAGACCGCCCAATCCGAAAGCGATAGCCCGAGCATCGATCCCAAGATTGCACGGGCCGTACCGCCATGAGTAACAACAATCAGCGCACCTTCGGCATCCGATAGTGATTCACGAATTGCTACGGTTGCGCGAGCCGCGACCTCGCTACGACGCTCCCCTGTTGTGCCAGCGGGTTCATCTCCGCCCTTAATCCAATTAACAAATTTGTCGCCGTCAGCCGCGCGATTTTCCGCGCCAGTTCGACCTTCCCACTGTCCGCCATTGGTTTCGCGCAATCGCGCATCTGTATTAATAGGCAATCCAGTAATGCCAGATAGCGCCTCTGCGGTTTGTTGGGTGCGAATCAAATCACTGGCGATGATTTTGATCGGGTTCATTCCTGCCAAAATTTTTGCCGCGTGGCTGACCTGATAAAGCCCAACGTCGTTCAAGGGAATATCGGAATGCCCCTGATAGCGATTGATAACGTTCCAGTCGGTCTGACCGTGACGCCATAGAACAACTTTCATCGCGGGTTAGCGCGCCTCAGAAATCTGTAGTTCGATGCGTGGGCAGTCATTCCACAAGCGATCGAGCATGTAGAACGAGCGGAGCTCTTGGCTCTGGATATGGACAACCAAGTCGGAGTAATCCAACAAGACCCACTGACCCTTACCTTCGCGACGAATCGGCTTCTCGCCAATCTTCGCGAGTTCCTCGAAGACCGCATCCGCGATTGCCTCAACCTGGCGATCATTGGTTGCGGTGGCAATCAAGAAGACTTCCGAGAGCAACATCTGCTCAGTCATGTCCAGCGCGACGATGTCGACGCCTAGCTTTTCAGCGATAACTTCAGCTGCTCGCTGAGTCAATGCGCGGACTTGATTACTTGCTGCCATATAAACCTCGTTTGGTGATGTATGCCGATACGGTTGGAGACAACACCGACGGCGCTGACTTCTTGCTCTTGAATAAATCGCGAATCTGGGTGGCCGAGATGTCGAGTGCATCGATTTCTATTTCCGGGAACTCAGATTTTGCTGCTCCTGGCCGGCGCACCACCAGCAACTTTGTGCTCTTCTTGATCTCGTCCGCTTTCTTCCACTTACTGAATCCAACCGCGGCATCGCTGCCAATCACGAGCGTGAAATCAAATTTGGGAAAGAATGCCCGAAGTTGAGACAAGGTATCGACCGTGAATGTCGCACCGCTTCGCTTGATTTCAATATCGAGCAGCGAGACCTTTTCTTGAAGCGCATCCGATAAATCATCGAGCGCCGCCGCGCACATCTCTAGCCGATCGTCCGCCGAAGCAGATGGCGCGCCATCGCGAAGCTGTGGTTGGCCAGCAGGTATCAGAAAGATTTCATCAAACTTGGGAGCTAGCTTCTCGATAATACGAAGGTGCCCGAGATGAATGGGGTCGAATGTGCCGCCCAAAATTGCGACGGAGTGCGCTTGTGCGATGGCGAAGGTCCGGTCTCGGTTTAGTCTTTGTCGAGACGCAAAACGAGATAGAGCAAGACGGCGAGAACGCCGAAAGCAAAGAGACCGAAAAATACAGGAGATGCAGCGAGGTGACGCTTTGCGCCCTCAGCAAGAATCAAGCTCTTAATCATGTTCCTACTTTACTTGAGGGCTGAAGGTCCGCCCGCCAAAAGCGCTTTGAATTGTGTCTCATCAAGGATGGTGACGCCCAACTCTTCCGCCTTTGCAAGCTTGGATCCGGCCGCCTCTCCCACAACAACGTAGTCCGTCTTCTTCGAGACCGAGCTGGAACTCTTGCCACCGTGCGACTGGATGACTTCGCCAACGCCGTCTCGGGTGAAATCCTTCAGCGAGCCAGTCACTACAAGGGTCAATCCCGTGAGCGTCTGCGGGTCTGTTGATTCCTTCTTGATGTCGACCATGGCGACGCCGGCCTTGGTCCACTTCTTCACAATCGCGCGATGCCAGTCGACGCTAAACCATTCGATGATCGATTCGGCGATGATGCCGCCGACGCCATCAACCGCTGCAAGTTCATCCGAGGTTGCCGTTGAAATCGCATCCATCGAACCCAGCGCAGAAGCCAACGCCGCCGCCGCGGTAGGTCCGACGTGACGGATCGAGAGCGCAACGATTACTCGCCAGAGCGGACGAGACTTAGCTGCTTCAAGGGCTGTTATAAATTTTTCGGCATTTGCCGCAATCGAGCCATCCTTCTTGGTGAAGAAGTCGGATGTCGAAAGCTTCTTGATATCCAGCGCAAAGAGATCGCCTTCATCGGTAACGAGTCCATCTTTCAAGAGTGCCGCAGCAGCTTCATAGCCAAGGATGTCGATATCTAGAGCAGAGCGAGAGCCAATATAGAAGAGACGCTCAACGAGCTGTGCGGGACAGCTCTGCGCGTTAGGGCAACGAATGTCTACGTCACCTTCGGAAATTGCGCGCAGCACAGAACCGCAATCCGGGCACTTCTTCGGCATAACAAATCTCTTCTCAGCGCCAGTTCGTTTCTCGATGACGGCACCCAGAACTTCAGGAATCACGTCGCCCGCTTTTCGAATAATGACGACATCGCCAATCAGAACGCCCTTGCGTTCGATTTCTTCTGCGTTATGGAGCGTTGCATTTGTCACGGTCGAACCCGCTACTTTGACCGGTTCCATATACGCAAAAGGCGTGACGCGACCAGTGCGACCAACGCTGACTTTGATATCCAACAACTTGGTCGTCACTTCCTCGGGTGGATATTTGTAGGCAATCGCCCATTTTGGAGCGCGCGATGTAAATCCTAGTTCACGTTGAACCGCTAACTCGTTGACCTTGATCACGATGCCATCGATTTCGTGTTCGACATCGTGACGATGTTCGCCGTAATACGCGATGAAATCTTCAACGTCTTTACGGGATTTCACGACTTTGTATCGAGCACTTGTAGGCAAGCCCCACGCCTTCAGCGCTTCGTAGGCCTCGCTCTGAGATTCGAACCCGCTGTCATATGCACCAATGCCATGGACCACCATCGATAACGGACGCGATGCGGTGACTCGCGGATCCTTTTGGCGCAACGAACCGGCGGCGGCGTTACGTGGATTCGCAAAGCGCTGCTTGCCTTCTTCTTCAAGGGCGTCATTAAATTCGTTAAATTCTTTGAGCGGGAAGAAGACTTCGCCGCGAATCTCAATGCGATCCGGCACGTTCTTGCCCTGCAACTTTTGTGGAATTGCCTTGATTGTTTTGATGTTGAGCGTGACATCTTCACCGGTCGTGCCATCGCCACGAGTAAGCGCGCGAACGAGAACGCCCTTTTCATAGAGCAGGTTAATGGCCAGGCCATCGACCTTTACTTCGCAGAGCCAGGCATTGGTTGCGCCGGACTTTGCAATTCGATCAAACCACGTGCCGAGTTCGGTCTCGTCAAAGACATTGTCCAGACTCATCATCTTCTCGATGTGATCGACTTGAGCAAAGTGGGTAGCAAACCCCCCGCCCACCATCTCGGTCGGCGAATCGTGCGCTTTCAGTTCCGGGTGCTCTGCTTCCAACTTCTTCAACTCTTTAAGGAGCGAGTCGAAATCAGCATCCGGAATCGTGGGTTTATCTTGAACGTAATACTTGTATTGATGTTCGCGAATCTCGTCGGCGAGTTCGACCATGCGGTGCCGAATCGAAGATTGTGATTGCGCCATGGGGTATTTCTACAGGGTGGAGCTGACGGTTGCCGAGCCGACAACGCGGTCGCCGTCGTAAATAACCAGACCTTGTCCGGTAGCTAGGCCAAAGAGTGGCTCATCTAAGTCAACACTGATGTGTTCGCCATCGTGGCGGTAGGTGCAGGCCAACGGCGACCCATGGGCGCGAATTTGTGCAAAGCCGCGGTAATCAGTGGCTGCAGCAGGAACCGGTCCACACCAGATCGGCTTCTCGCCATCGATATGCGAAATCGCTAGCGCTTCTTTTGAACCCACCACGACGGTGTTGGTCTTCGGTTCAATCTTTAAGACGTAACGAGGTTCGCCACCAGCAGCTGGAATGGTGATGCCCAAACCTTTGCGCTGACCGATTGTGTATGTGTACGCACCTTTGTGTTCGCCCAGTTTCTTTCCGGATTCATCGACGATTTCGCCGACTTCAGAGCCCAACCGCTCGCGCAACCAGCCCGCGTTGTCACCCGACGGAACAAAGCAAATGTCATGACTATCGGGCTTGTTAGCGACATATAAGCCGCGCTTCTTTGCTTCAATCCGGACTTCATCTTTCACGATATCGCCCAATGGGAAATAGGCACCAGCTAATTGTTCAGTGTTCAGAACTGCTAAGACATACGACTGATCCTTTGCGGGATCGACGGCGCGATGCATAGTGCGACCGAGTTCGGTTTCGCGCATTTGTGCGTAGTGGCCAGTAACGACGCCATCAAAACCGAGCGCTTTTGCACGCTCCAAAACAGCAGCGAATTTAATCTTCTCGTTGCACCGCAGGCATGGATTCGGTGTTCGGCCATTGGCGTATTCCGCCATGAAGTTCTCGACCACGCCTTCATGAAATTCTTCGGCCATATCCCAGATATAGAAAGGAATACCGATCACATCGGCTGCTCGGCGTGCATCGTGTGAATCTTCGATGGTGCAGCATCCGCGCGCACCAGATCGATATTTCTGTGGGTTGCTGGAAAGCGCCAAGTGAACGCCGATGACTTCATGGCCAGCTTCAGCGACGCGGGCTGCGGCGACCGCTGAATCAACGCCACCGCTCATCGCGGCGACGAGCTTCATGCGCTGACCTTCTTCGACGCTTTTGCTACAACATCGGGCAAGACTGTCATCAAGATATCGATATCGGCTTTAGTGTTGATGGTGCCCAGTGAAAAGCGAATGGAAGCATCTGCATCGGCTTCTGATCGACCCATCGCCATCAGAACGTGGCTTGGGCGCGGTACGCCTGCGCTACATGCTGATCCCGCTGACGCTGCGATGTCGTGCGAATCA
>CAJAEK010000201.1 GCA_903938735.1 uncultured Actinomycetes bacterium
GAGTAATCAACGCGTTCATCCGGCAAAGTCGGGCGGGTTGCCTCCCAGGGTTGTAGTCAATCTCGATTGAATGAGCGAACCTCATCCCACGCGCTCTTATCGCGAATGCGCAGCGGTTGGAGATAAAGATGTGTGGCTGAATCCTTCGGAAGGGTTCCGGCATCAATCTTTACGGGCCAGACCACGTTATGCCCTCGCTCTACGCATAATTAGTGCTTATTGCTTTCCAGCAACATCACATCAACGGCATCCCCAGCCGCCAGATGCGTGATTGATTCAGAAATCATGATTAAGCCCTGGGCGTCGGCCAGCGTGAAAAGTTCGTTCTGATTAGCCAGAACCGCTGCCTCCATTTTGGACGCAGTGCCAGAGAGCGAGGCACGTAGAAACGATCGCGTGCCGGCAGGACTATCGAGCGCGTCACGAAGTGTCGCCTTAATTTTTCGGCGCAGCGGATTGCCCGCGCCAATCATCGTGCGAATCATTGGGCGGATAAAGATTTCGGCGCTGATGTAAGCCGCGATTGGCTCGCCCGGCAGCGTCACTACGGGAATTCGATCCGGACCGATGGTTCCGTAGTTATGTCGACCGGTATCGCCCATCTTCGGAATAGCTGTAGTGACACCGGTATCCGATAGCGAATTGAGAACATTTGTGATGAAATCAAATGATTCATCGTGGGTTTCTCCGCTCAGAACAATCAAATCCGCCCGCACCATTTGGTCCTCGATCACAGTACGCAGCTCGGTCTCGTTTTCGGGAATCGCATGGACTCGATATGCAGTAGCGCCCGCTTCGCGAACCGCGGTGGTGAGCATCCAGGAATTTGATTCGAACTCGTCGTCGTTATCTTGCAGACGGTATCCAGGTTCTACTAAATCATCGCCAGCCGAAATTATGACGACGCGTGGGTGCGGCCGTGCTGGTAGGCGATTGAGACCGAGCGAAGCGGCCAATCCGATATGGGTCGATCGAATAGCGTTACCGGCGGATAAAACTTTTCGGTCGCCAAGAAATACATCTTCCGCCAACGTTGCGCCGTGTGCGTCGAGCAACGGAAGTTCAAGCGGCTCAAGTGGATGAGCTAACTCCAAAAGGTCGTTGAGCAGGTCCTCTACGGATACTTCCGTAACAGCGCTCTGGTCCATGACTAAACCTTACTTCTTGGGTACGGTAATTGCGTGGACGCCAACCAGGTAATGAAAAAAGAACTACGTGATCGTTATCGCCGCGACCGACAGCTGGCCTATCTCCCCGCATCATGGCGACATATTCTGGATGCTGCAGAGTTCAGCGGCGCATCAACCATCGCATCGTATTTATCGTATGAATTCGAACCCGCAACCGAAGATATCAACAACGAAATTCTGCGGCGTGGATTGACGCTCGTGCTCCCTCGCCTCTTACCAGACAACAATCTCTCGTGGCATATCTGGAACGGTTCTGAAAAAACTTTGCACAAGCGCGGCAAAATATACGAGCCAACATCGCAAGAATCGATTGATCCCTCCGCCATTGATATTGTGATTGTGCCCGCGTTGCACATCAACCGAAGTGGCTATCGCTTGGGTCAAGGCGGTGGTTCGTATGACCGAGCACTATCGAATATGAAGGCGTGGAGCGTTGCGCTTATTTATCCGCACGAAATCACCAGCGAGCCGTTGCCGGTGGAAATTCACGATCAACCGGTCAGTGCGGCTGCCACCCCGGATTTAATTATTCGTTTTGCGCGTCCGATTGACGGTTGAGCTCCGCCAAATATTTGTTGTATTTCGCCAGGTCATCGTCCTCGCCCATCGCTTCTGAACGCTGCGCTGCCCTATCGAGCCGACGCGTCTCGCGCGCATCATCACGAGTCCATTGAATAAAGGTAGCGACCAACGCAATAAGAATTGGAATCTCGCCCATCGCCCAGCCGAGTGCACCACCAGTGTGTTGATCGTTCAATAGATTGGTTAGCCACGGGCGATGAAGTGCTTGGTAGTACCCGCCATCAATCAATCCGGAATTCGACATCAAGGCAATCGAGAAGAAGGCGTGAATGCTCATCGCCGCAAACAGAATGATTATCCGCACGATATGCGGGACTTTTCTGGGGTTGGGATCGATGCCGACGATAACGTGGAAGAAGAGAATGCCAGCCAATAAGAAATGCAGGTCCATGAAGAAATGACCACTGTGGCTCTGCATTAAATGACCAAATAGCGGTGTCATATAAAGCGCAAAGAGTGAACCATCAAATATTGCCAACGCAACGATTGGGTTCGTCACAATCTGGGAGTATCGAGAATGCAAGAAGGAGAGCAACAACCCGCGAATACCGCGCTCACCGTCGCCCCGCCCTTGCGGCAATGTGCGTAGCGCGAGCGTTATTGGTGCGCTCAATACAAAGGCAATCGGCGCAATCATTCCCAGGACCATGTGGGCGACCATATGAAAGGAGAATGCAAAGTGCGAATAAATTCCGAGACCCCCGCTAGTGGCGTAATCCGTGACACCGACACCGATGGCAAACGAAACGGTGCGACCAACCGGCCACTTGTCACCGCGCCGCGACATCAACACAACGCCGCGGATATAAAGCGCGGTTGCGAGTAACAAGAGACCTAAGAAAATTCCATCCGGGATATACATCCAAAAGAGCCGGGAAATATTTGGCTTGCCGGGCATGTTTAAGCCGGTCAGAATCAACGCATCCGATGGTTCGGTTTGTTTCGCCGCAATCGGAGGTTGGGTAGTGCTGAGCCAGCCACCAAGCGCAACGGTTATTGACATCACCATAAGTTCGGCGGTCAGTAGTTGAAAGACAGCGAGTGATTGCTCTGCCTTCGCTGCAATATGGCGGCGATGGCGAACGCCAAAGAATATGAGAACTACGGTGAGCAAGACCTTCAATAGAACAAGAAGTGCGTATAAAGAATTGAGCGCGGCCCAGAAATTCAAGCGAGTCCAGGCAGTGACCAATCCGCTGATCGTGACGATGATTGCGCACCAGAGCGCGAGAGCGCTAAAACGTGGGATAGCTAATGCGCGCTCCGAGGGCTTGATTGCGATCAATCCCAAAACCCCACCGACCCAGAGCGAAATAAAGATGACGTGAAAGAGCAATCCACCAATCGCTAAGCCATGGTTGCTCGAACTGCTCGAATGGGATTGAAAGACCGGAGCGAGAAATCCAATAAAGGTAATAGCCAGAGCAATCGTCGCGCCACCGGTTTTCTTTACCCGTGGCAAGAGTGCAATAACAATCGCACCGCAGAGCAATGTTGTCAGATATGTCTTGCCTTGCGACGTTTGGCCGATAAAAGATCCCAGTGGTCCCGGTGAAAAGGTATTAACCACGGATTCTGCGAAGAGATTAGCGAGCTCGAGAAAGAGTGAGCCGAGTGTCGTAACAAACCAGACTAGTGCGGCAAGACCTGCCAGAGTTTTAATGCGAAGTCCTTCGCTCGAAAGGGCACCATGAGATTCGCGAAGAAAAAATGCAGCAGTAACCAAAAGCCCAACCAGCGCAATACCGGCAAAGAGATTGAGGTCTTTAACGATAGGAATAAAGAAAGTAACAAACGCACTCGCCTGTGGGAAGGTGGGAGCGCTAGCGAGAATCACGAGTGAAAACTAGCGACGAGTCGTAGTTCGTGGTGCACGCTTCTTTGGCTTACCCCAACCAAATGTTTGGCGCGCGTACCAGATCAAGAAAATAAGAACGATGCCAGCAAGTACTAAGAGCACAATCACAAAGGTATCTGCTGCACCAGTTGTTGATGCGGGAGTGGTGGACACTGAAGGTGTTGACGATGGCGCAGACGATGGCGAAGAAATAGCACCGGGTGAATTAAAGATAAAAGTAAAAGAGCCATTGAGTGGCGCGTCATTCGCGGCGAGCGCAGAATATGTGACGGTGTAAACGCCGGTGAGAGTCAGTGGCTTGAGTCCGACTGAAACTGTGGCGCTATCAATTGCAATTGCACCATCATCTACTTCAGTGCCATCGGACGCCATTACGGCAATCGTGCTGCCTTGGCTCAGGAGCGGCGAGGTAGTCGTCACGGAAATTGCATTTGGTTGAACAGTAAGGACGGATCCATTCGATGGCGTTGTGGATGCCAATGAATTAGCGAATGCGGCAGATGGCAGCGCGACAAGTCCAGCAGATATCGCTAGGGCTACATAAATTCGTTGACGCACGCGGGTCTCTCCTGCTCAATTCGGTTCTCGATTAGAGAGAAGTCTCTCACTTCTTTACAATAATCCCATGCCTACTTACGAATATGCCTGCTCCTCGTGCGGACACCAGTTCGAGGCCGTTCAATCTTTTAGCGATGCCGCTCTGACCGAATGCCCTCAATGTGGCAAGGAAATCCGTAAGGTCTATTCCAACGTCGGCGTGGTTTTCAAGGGTTCTGGTTTCTATAAGAACGATTCACGGGCAAACGCACCAACCGCCAAGCCAGACAATCCACCGGCTTCGGCGAGCAAGCCCATTAAAGATTAATTAACTCGTTAACCGTGATGTGGCGGCTTATCCCCACGAATCTCGGCATCTCTCGCATCCTCCGCCGCAATCTCTGACGGATCTTTAATCTCGTCGTCCGAGGTCTTGTTCGGAATCAGTTTCTTCTGCTCTGGCATAATCATCAGCGTACTCGCCAATCAATCTGATGGGAAAGCCATGTTTGAGAAATTAGGACACCTCGCGGTTCGTCGTCGTAAAGCCGTACTTGCGGTCTTCGTCATTGCGATTATTGGTTTTGGAGTGATGGCGGGCTTGGCCGTTCCGCGCCTATCCGGTGGTGGTTACTCAAACCCGGGCAGCGATGCCGCTAAGGCCGCTTCGTATCTCCACGACACCTTTCACGTTAAGGATCCAGCAGTGGTGCTCGAAGTTAAATCAACGACTTCGATTGCTGACCCGGCTGTGATTGCATCAGCGGTTGCGCTAGAAAAAGCGATTGCGGTTGAACCAGGAGTGTCGAAAACACTCTCTTATTGGAGCGCAGGTGGTGCGCTAACGCTTGCAAGCGCAGACCACAAGGCCGCTTATCTTTTCGTTTACTCAACTGAATCCGATCCGCTCAATGCCAAGCCGCTCGGTAAGTTGATGGAAGCAAAGTACGACGGTACCTATAAAAATCTTCGGGTATATGTCGGCGGTATCGCAACATTCAATTACGCACTCAGTGAAAAGATTTCAAAGGATCTTGCTAAGGCTGAGGGCATCGCGGTTCCGTTGACTTTCTTGCTTCTGCTCTTTGTTTTTGGTGGGCTTATCTCAAGCGCAACACCGCTCATTGTGGGTGTTGGTGCAATCATTGGTTCGCTTGCAGTCATTTATCTGATCAGCCTATTTACCGGCGTCTCCATCTTTGCCTTGAACCTCATCACCGGTATGGGCCTCGGTCTAGGTATCGACTACGCGCTCTTGATGGTGAACCGCTTCCGGGAAGAGCTGCATCATGGCAAAGATGTAGAAGAAGCAATTGTTACTACCGTGAAGACCGCAGGAAAGACAGTTTTCTATAGTGGGATCACCGTCATCATTACCTTGACCGCTTTGACCTTCTTCCCGTTAATGTTCCTTAAGTCATTTGGTTATGCCGGTATCAGCGTTGTTGCGATGGCAATACTGACTGCGTTGCTTCCTTTCCCAGCCATCTTGGCGCTGATTGGTAAGCGGATCGACAAGTTCGTTGTCCGCAAGAGTGCAATCACTCCGAAAGCGGATGGCCGCTGGGCTCAGACTGCGCGCTTTGTAATGAAGCGTCCTGTTTCTGTTGTTCTCGTCTCGCTGATTATTCTCGGCGTAATCGCTTCGCCTATCCGCAACATCGTTTTCTCGCAAGCAGATGCTCGCGTAATGCCAGCGTCGTCATCTCTTGCAATTGCAAACGATATGGCGACCAGAGATTTTCCTGGTCAAACAGGCAATCCGGTCGAATTCATCGTTCCTAACGGCACATCCCAAGAGCTTGCGATTAAGGCCTATGAGGCGAAAGTTGCTGCCACCCCTGGCATCGTCCAAGTAGGTTTGCCGGAACAAGTCGTGGGCACCACTGTTCGGTTTGCTGCTATTCATTCGATGGGACCACGCACTAACGAGGCCCAGAAAATGATTCAGGCGTTGCGCAAGCTTCCAGCGCCGCAGGGAACTCTTATTGGTGGAGTTGCTGCCGATTACACAGATACCCAAGGTGGCATCGCGAAGACCTTGCCATGGGCGTTTGGTTGGATTGCCCTTGGCGTTCTCATCCTTCTCTTCCTCTTTACCGGATCGATTGTCTTGCCAATCAAGGCCGTAATTCTCAACGTCCTATCACTCGCCGCAATGATGGGTGCGTTGACATGGATCTTTATTGAAGGCCACATGACGTGGTTGGTTGGATCTTTTACAAACACCCACACCATTGATACATCGATGGTCATCTTGGTTTCGGTCGTCACCTTCGGCCTCTCGATGGACTACGAAGTCTTTTTGCTTTCACGTATCAAAGAAGAGCACGAATCGGGAATGAAGAATGAGGATGCTGTTGCTACCGGATTACAACGTTCGGCTCGCATCATCACCGCGGCCGCTCTCTTGCTCGCCATCGTCTTCGCTGCCTTTATCACCAGCGGCGTCACTAATATCAAGACGCTCGGTTTTGGCGTTGCATTCGCGATTTTATTGGATGCGTCGCTCGTCCGTGGTTTCTTGGTGCCTGCTCTGATGCGTCTCTTTGGCGAGCGCAACTGGTGGGCACCTCAATGGATGAAGCGCTTTACGATTTCGCACTAATTAATCACTCTTTTTAATCGCTGGTGTCCCAGGCCGGAGTTGAACCGGCGACCTACCGCTTAGGAGGCGGTTGGAGAATCATCATTTCTTCGCTAGTTTGGGTAAAGTTCTAGCATTGCACGCTCAAATAGTAAATGAAGTGAAAATCTCCCTTACCATTATGTATCGCATTGTTCATGGGAATCTATGGGAAAACTACGCTCACCCA
>CAJAEK010000202.1 GCA_903938735.1 uncultured Actinomycetes bacterium
CGTGGTGAAGAATGACGAGGTCGTTTCCTTCGGAGTAGCAGGGGAAATAGCCGTATACAACGGCAGCGTTCAACCAACCGTTCGACTGCGCGTCATTCAATAGCGCGCGAAGTTGTGGCCGGCCTTGCGTCTCCACCATCGATTCGTACTCGCCACGTTTGCCTTGCAATCCCCATTGGCCGACAAAGAGTGCCCGTTCATCCAACATGCCCAAATAATCTGAAAGCGGGATTCCCTTAACGATGCGCGATCCATAAAACGGTGGAGTCGGAAGCGAGTTATCGGTAGCAACATCTGAGCGAGTTGTATCAAGATTTGGTTCCCGCAGGAGTCGGGTATTTGGGGTGGTGCGCTTTTTCAGCGGTGGCAGTTCTGCGCCCGGCACGCCCTTTTTAATCGCCATCATTGTGTCCATCAGTTTCAAACCTTCAAAGGCATCTTTGGCATAGCGAACGGTTCCATCGAACTGTTCGGCCAGGTCTTGCTCGACGAAACTTCTCGTTAGTGCGGCACCGCCTAAGATGATGGGCCATTTCTGATTGAGTTTGCGCTCTGTCAGTTCTTCGAGATTTTCTTTCATGATCACGGTCGATTTGACCAGAAGTCCGGACATGCCAATCACGTCAACATTGGATTCCTCGGCTGCATCAATAATCTGATTCACCGTCTGTTTAATGCCGATGTTGACCGTCGTATATCCATTATTGGAGAGAATGATGTCCACCAAATTCTTGCCGATATCGTGAACGTCACCCTTAACGGTTGCCAACAAAATCTTTCCTTTGCCTTCGGAATCACTCTTCTCCATGTGCGGCTCTAGATAGGCGACCGCGGATTTCATGACTTCGGCTGATTGCAGAACGAATGGAAGCTGCATTTCCCCCTTGCCGAAGAGCTCTCCAACTACCTTCATGCCAGCCAGCAAGTGATCATTAATGATGGCGAGCGGTTTTAGGCCTTCATCCATCGCAGTTTGCAGATCTGCTTCGAGCCCTACCTTTTCACCATCGATGATTCGACGTTCAAGTCGTTCGTTCAACGGTAACGCCGCAAGTTCAGCGGCTCGAGTCAATTTTGAAGACGCCACTTCAACGCCATCGAAGAGTTCTAGGAACGTTGAGAGTGGGTCGTAGATAGTGTTGCCGTCGGCATCAAATGTGCGGCGGTCATAGACCAAATCCAAAGCGACCTCGCGTTGACGTTCGTCAATGCGCGCCATCGGCGTGATCTTTGATGGATGAACGATTGCCGAATCCAAGCCAGCTTTGACCGCTTCGGCTAAAAAGACTGAGTTAAGGACGATGCGAGCCGCTGGATTTAGACCAAACGAGACATTGCTGACACCGAGCGTTGTTTGAACTCCGGGAAATTCCTCTTTCAATGTCTTGATGGCCGAAATTGTTTCAATCGCATCTCTGCGGGTCTCTTCTTGACCGGTCGCAATCGGGAAAGTCAGCGCGTCGATCAAGATATCTCCGACGTCCAATCCCCAGTTATCAACCAAGTCATGGATGAGACGACGGGCGACCTTCAATTTCCATTCAGCGGTACGAGCCTGCCCTTCTTCATCAATAGTGAGGGCAACAACTGCAGCGCCGTGCTCTTTAACGAGCGGCATGATTCGAGCAAAGCGCGAAGTTGGACCATCGCCATCTTCGTAGTTGACCGAGTTGATAACACTGCGACCACCTAAATGCTCAAGACCGGCCTTGAGAACAGCGGGCTCGGTTGAATCCAAGACGATAGGAAGAGTAGAACTGGTTGCGAAGCGCGAAGCGAGTTCGGTCATATCCCGAACTCCGTCTCGTCCGACATAGTCGACTGACAAATC
>CAJAEK010000203.1 GCA_903938735.1 uncultured Actinomycetes bacterium
CGCCTGAATCAATGAGGGGCGCATTTCGGCGGGCTGGAGATACGAGAGGCGGATCCGCTCGATTCCATCAATCGCGGCTAGCTCGGGCAGCATATTTTCGAGCACCTTCATATCGCCAAAATCTTTGCCGTACGAGGTCGTATTTTCGCTGACCAGGAAAAGTTCAGAGACGCCCTGGGTCGCTAGCCACTGTGCCTCATCGACAATCTCGACCGGGCGACGCGAAACAAAGGATCCGCGGAACATCGGAATCGCGCAGAACGAACAGCGTCGATCGCAGCCTGAGGCAATCTTGAGCGGCGCCATCGCCGTCTTTTCCAGCCGACGCCGAGGCAATATTTCGGTGGACTTAGCAGCTTGTCGATCCATCGGAGCAATCGGCAACAACGTCCGGCGATCCTTTGGTGTGTGGGCTGCAATTGACCCACCTGAAAGGATGGTGTTCAGACGCTGCGAAATATCTTGATAATCATCGAAGCCCAGAATCGCATCTGCTTCCGGCAACGCTTCAGCCAACTCTTTTCCGTATCGCTCGGCCATGCAACCGACTGCTACTACCGCCTGAGTGGTGCCATTTCCTTTAAGCGAATGAGCCTCGAGAAGCGCGTCTACTGAATCCTTCTTGGCGCTTTCGATAAAGCCACAAGTATTAACAACGGCAATCTCGGCTTTTGATGGATCATCAACGAGCGTCCAGCCATCGGCCGCAAGTCGACCGGCTAGCTCTTCGGAATCGACCTCGTTGCGCGCGCAACCCATGGTGACAAGGGCAACGGTGCGCGATGAGCTCATTTGCGCAATCGTACCTGTACCGGCGCGAATTTATCCTTGGGTAGAAGCGGTAGGACCATAGGAAAGGTGAAGAACTTCACCAACTGCTCCTAATGAACCCAAATCCTTGCCGTTAACGTTCACATCGACCGCGCCTGCGTTGCCAATAACAACGTTGAGCTGTGTTGCATCGGTGAATGTCTTTGAATCGCCCTGCGAGATGCGACCACTAAATACTTGATTGCCTTGGCTATCGGTCAAGCCGACCCAGCTCGAACCACCAATTCCGCTAAGAACGACGGTGACGTTCGCTGACTTAGCCGCAACTGCGGTTGTTGATGAAGAAGCCGAGCTTAAAGACGATACGACAGAAGAAGCAGCGGACCCGCTCTTCTTGCTGGCGCTTTTCGAACCAGTTGAATGGACGAATGATCCAACGGCTGGAACAAGAATCAAAAGCGCGACGACACCAGCCGCGATGGATGAGAGAGTCTTGTACGAAATTTTTGGAGTTTCGCGGCGCAATGGCGTTGCGTTGTTCTCGGTCAACAAATCGATCATGGGACGGTCGACTTCACCAGTCAGCATCGAGAAATTCTCGACCAAAATATCGCCATCAAGATTGAGTAACTTTGCCAAAGTACGGATATGGCCGCGGGCATAAGCAGCGCCACCGGTGGATGCAAAGTTATCGTTTTCGATATCTTCGATCACATCGGGACGGATGAAGGTGCGATCAGAAATGTTTTGAATCGAAAGATTTGCAGATTGACGCGCGTGGCGGATCGCGGCACCAACAATTACTGGCGCTACAGGCGACTCATCTATCACGGGGGCCTCTATTAACTCTTGCTCGTTAAGGGGGTAAGAAGCAAGGGTGTAATGGTAAAGCGCCCCGCGGCGAGCCGCCAAATTATTTCTGGCTCTTCACCCCTGGGGCTCGCCCCAGCCACGCTGAATTACAAGAATGAAAGATGAACGACCGCTGAATATCCGTCGGGACGTGCAATCCGACCAACCGTCTAGATATTCCCTTGCAGCTCCTCGAGCACATCGGGCATCTGCTCAGCGGTGATGAGGACCGCGCGCGCCTTCGAACCTTCAGAAGGTCCGACGATTCCACGGCTCTCCATCAAATCCATCAATCGACCCGCTTTCGCGAAGCCAACGCGCAACTTACGTTGCAGCATCGATGTCGATCCAAACTGAGTGGAAACAACTAACTGAACTGCTTGCAACAACAAATCTAGATCATCACCGATTTCATTCTCGACATGCTTCGGCTGAACCGGAGCTGTTAAGTCGATTCGATAAACCGGCTTCATCTGGGTCTTGACGTGATTAACAATCGCTTCGGTCTCACGCTCGGAGACGTACGCTCCTTGAATACGAACCGCTTTGCTCGCTCCCATTGGCAAGAACAAGCCATCGCCTTGGCCGACCAACTTCTCGGCGCCAGGTGTATCCAAAATAACGCGTGAGTCGGCGAGGCTTGATGTTGCAAACGAGAGACGAGATGGCACGTTTGCCTTGATCAAGCCGGTAACAATATCGACGCTTGGCCGCTGAGTAGCGATCACCAAGTGAATACCCGCTGCACGAGCCAATTGCGTAATACGAACGATGCTCTCTTCGACTTCGCGGGCCGCGACCATCATCAAGTCTGCCAACTCATCAATGATGACAAGAAGATATGGATAAGGCTCGATCACGCGTTCGCTGCCTGGTGGTGGTGAGACCTTGCCGGCGCGAACCGCTTTATTGAAATCATCTATGTGGCGGAAACCAAAGAATGAGAGGTCGTCATAACGCATATCCATCTCGCGAACGACCCAGGCCAACACATCTGCTGCCTTCTTAGGGTTGGTGATAATCGGCGCAATCAAGTGCGGAATGCCTTCATAGCTGGTGAGCTCGACTCGCTTTGGGTCGATCATAACCAGACGAACATCGTCAGGAGTAGCGCGCATCAGGATAGAAACGACAAGAGAGTTAATCATCGACGACTTACCGGCACCGGTTGCACCAGCGACCAATAGGTGCGGCATCTTGGCCAAGTTGGCACACAAGAAATTGCCCTCAACATCTTTGCCTAGCGCAATCACCATCGGGTGCACATCGGAGCTAGCAACGGTGGATCGCAAAACATCGCCTAGCGCGACAATCTCGCGGTCGGTGTTAGGAATTTCGATTCCCACAGCTGACTTGCCTGGAATCGGCGAAAGAATCCGGACATCGCTACTGGC
>CAJAEK010000204.1 GCA_903938735.1 uncultured Actinomycetes bacterium
AAAAACTGCTACAGGACCTCGCGTAGGGCGTGCGAAAGTGTGATGACGCCGTAGGCGAGTCCGTCGATTGCAAGGATATAGACGACTTCTCCGCGTTGATGTGCTGACTCAACGATTGCGGCAATCTCGGGATGGAACGGTGCGGTGTTGCGCACCATCGCAAGGCTCGGTCCAAAGAGCGCAGTGCGAGTCAGATCGTTGATCATCATGCGAGCTGCAATGCCTTGAATAGGGGATTGGCTCCATTGAGTGAATGCGATTGGTGCAGCACCTTCGGCTAGTAATTCGTCTACGACCGCAACCATTGACTTATGTTGATCGGTTGGGTTTCTAGCTTCCGGATAAATCTCATCAGAAATTTTGCTCAAATACCCACGTAAGCCTGCGCCCAACGTGACGATTACCGAGTTGAGCTGCTCATCCGTAAATTGCGAATCAGGCGTGGAATCTGTTGGTGCATTAATGAAGAGCCGAGATTCAATGGTGAAAACTTCTTCAAATGTCGGGATAACCGCTTCGGCAACCTGTTGATTTCGTTTGCGACGAAAGAATGAAAAAAGAGCCACGATTATTTGCCGCTAACTGGTGCGATTGCCTTAAGGAAATCCTGGTGGAGTAAACCATTTGAAGAGACGCCGCTTTTGCCGTGAGGTCCCGCAACACCATCAATATTGGTGAATGTTCCACCGGCCTCGCGCACGATGATGTCGAGCGCCGCCATATCCCACAACGCTAACGATGGCTCTACTGCGATATCTACGCTACCTTCAGCCACCAACATATGTGACCAAAAATCACCCAGGCCACGGGTGCGCCAAATCTTCTCTTGCAGAGAAAGGAATGCTTCCTTTCGATCGCCCCAACCAATGAGATCGGAATAGGAGAGCGAGGCGTCGCTCAGATTCGTGACCTTCGAAACTTCTATTTTTTCCGCTGGCGATTTGTTCACACTCACGTACGCACCCGCGCCAGCCGAGGCGTGCCAACGGCGGAAGAGTGCAGGTGAGCTAACAACTCCCACGATTACTTCGCCAACACTTACTTCACTCGAAACATCAGTTGTTGGACTGGAAAGCCCAATCAGCGTTGCCCACGTTGGGATACCGCGCAAAAAGTTCTTTGTTCCATCAATCGGGTCAATGACCCAGTAGTGCTTGTCGCCAGGTGACCCTGCACCGGTCGGTAGGCCACCAAATTCTTCTCCGACAATTAAATCGTCGGGGCGCTCGGCGGCAAGAACGTCACGGATAGCTTTCTCAACCGCTTTATCCGCATCCGTTACGGGCGTGAGATCGGGCTTTGTCTCAACCACCAGATCGATGGATTGGTAGCGATCCAGAGTTATCGCATCGGCGAGATCGGCAAGCCGGTGAGCGAGAGCCAAATCGTCGGCGATGGAAAATGCGCGCATAGGAGAAGGTTATCGTGGCGAGCTGGTGGCTCGTCTCCCGCATCGCGCTTGCTCCTCAAAATGCCCTAGTCGCTCTTGGAACCCTTCAATATTCGGCGCAAGCTATCCAATCGAATCTCTGTGCCGCGGTCGCTTGTGCCATCTAATTCGTTTAGCGCGCATCCGGCTTCGTCATGCGAACAGTTCTTGGGGCAGCGATCTAGATATTCGCGAAACTCTGAAAATGCACCGAGTACTCGATTCGCGTCCACATGAGAGACGCCAAAGGAACGCACGCCAGGCGTATCAATAATCCAACCGCCAGCACGACCATCTGCACTATCTAGCGCTAACGCGACGGCGCTAGAAGAGGTATGTCGTCCTCGGCCAGTCACTTCATTCACGATGCCTGTCACGCGATCTGCAGATTCCACAAGCGCATTGACGAGCGTGGACTTTCCAACGCCCGAATGCCCGAGCAATACCGTCACTTTGCCGGCGAGCAGATCTCGGATTGCAGAGATATCTGCACCCCGCTTCGTCTCGATGACCGGAATGTCGATTGCTCGATAGCCCGAGAGAAAGGCAGTGATCTTTTCGCGGGCAGATTTTTCTTCCAATAAATCGGTCTTGGTCAAGATAATGACGGGAGCGATTCCTTGGTCGAAAGCGACTACAAGTGCGCGATCGACAAGTCCTTCACGTGGTTCAGGGTTAGCGGCTGCGATAACGATTGCCATCTGATCGACGTTCGAGACAATCATTCGCTCGAGCTCTGCACTGTCATCCACTGTGCGAGTCAGTGCGTTACGGCGTGGATTGACAGTCACGATTCGCGCCAATGTGCCCTCAGCCCCGCTGGTATCTCCAACAAGGCCGACATGATCACCAACGACGACCGATTTCTTACCCAATTCGCGGGCGCGCATCGCGGTAACGACTAACTCATCGTTTACCAGACACGTTATTCGGCCACGGTCAACGGCAATTACATACGCTTGTACGGCGCCAGAATAATCGGGCCGATCCTTCGTTCGTGGACGAGTGCTCCGTGCTGGGCGTATGCGAACGTCTTCTTCGCGGGGATGCGCACGTTTAGCCATATTTATCGCAACAGCTCCGACCAGGCACCCGGAAAATCTGGCAAAGTTTTCTGCGTTGTCGCGATGTTTTCAACCTCTATGCCATCAACAACAAGTCCGAGCATTGCGCCAGCTGTGGCAAGTCGATGGTCATCGTAAGTATGGAAGACGCCCGCATGCAGCGGCGCTGGAGTGATGTGAAGAGCGCTCTCCTCTTCGCGCACATTTCCGCCAAGCGCGTTGATCTCGTGGGCTAAGGCAGCGAGTCGATCGGTCTCGTGGAGTCGCAGATGCGCGATTCCTCGAAGCGAGGATGGCGAATCTGCGAGCGCTGCAACGGCAGCAATCGAGGGAGTCAATTCACCGACGTCATGCAGGTCGACGTCAATGCCATGAATCGATCCGGCGGTAGCAGAGATTGTCAGTGGGCCGGATGCGGAGCCATCATTCTGATGGGAAATGGTGGCGCCCATCTGCGCAAAAATATCTCGTAGCTGATCACCTGGTTGAGTTGTTGAAGTCGGCCAGTCATTAATAGTGACAGCGCCGCCGCAGATCATCGCGGCCGCCATGAATGACGCCGCATTAGAAAGGTCGGGTTCAATTACGAGGTCGCGGCCATGCAATCGTGCATCGGGATTGCTAACGCCGGAGCGCACTGTCCATTCGGTGCCCGATGGCGATACTTCTACAACGGCGCCAAAGTCACGAAGCATTGCGATGGTCATTTCAATATGGGGGAGCGAAGGCAAAGTTGCGCCGACATGGCGAACCGTAATTCCTTCGGTCATTGCAGGGCCGACCAAAAGCAGTGCCGAAATAAACTGGCTTGATGCGCTGGCATCAACTTCAATCACGCCTCCGCGCAGCTTTCCGGAACCATTGATTGTCAGTGGCAGCGAATAACGATTTCCGTGTTCGATTGTTACGCCCAATTCTTCAAGCGCCTTAATGACCGGGCCGAGTGGACGCTCATGCGAGCGAGGATCGCCATCGAAGTGAACTAAACCCGTGGTCAGCGCAGCGACGGGCGGCAAGAAGCGCATGACCGTGCCAGCGTTACCGACATCGACGGAAGCGGGTCCGATGAAGGGCGCAGGTGTGATGACGAGCGCATCTTCAGACGAGTTTCCGGAAGGTTTTTCGATTCCGCAGCCCAGCGCCTTTAAGCCCGCAATCATCAGTGATGAGTCACGACTGTGAAGTGGCTTGCGAAGTGTTGATGGTGAATAAGCAAGCGCGGCAAGAATGAGCGCGCGATTGGTTACAGATTTCGAGCCAGGGATAGAGATTCGGGCGTTGACCGGCGCATGCCCACGAAACGGTGCGCGCCAGAGGTCCGAACTGCTCATCATTAGCGAAGTCTAGCGGGTGCGATTCACCCTAAACTTCTGGGCATGTGCGGTCGCTTTGCGCTCTCTATGTCACCTGGTGACTTGGTTGAGGAGTTCAAAATTACGATGGGCTTCGACGGCCCAGCGCTACCCGCGAATTGGAATGTAACGCCGACGAGTCCGGTCTATGCGATTCGCGATCTGCCCGGAAGTCCCGCGGATTCGGCTCGCGAACTCTTCACGCCCTCGTGGGGATTGATTGCACCATGGAGCAAAGACCAAGTGAGTGCTTTGAAATCGCAGTCGAATGCGATCAATGCGCGTATTGAATCGGTCCACGAGAAGCCGACTTTTCGCAGCGCCTTTCGTTCTCGTCGATGCATAATTCCCGTGACTGGTTATTACGAATGGGCGACCGAGAATGGTCCGTTTGCTCCAAAACAACCGTTCTATATTCATAGTCAAAGCCGCAGTGGCACGGAACCAGCGCTTGCCCTGGCGGGAATTTTCGATTGTTGGGTCGATAGCAATGGTGAGATTCACGAAAGTTGTTCAATCATTACGCGACCTGCAATTGGTCAGCTTGCAGCTATTCACCATCGAATGCCAACTTTTATTACCGAAGAGCGTTGGACGAAGTGGCTTTCGCCAGAGGTTCAAGAACCAAGCTATTTGCACGAACTTTTAGAATTTAGCGCCGCAGATCAAGGCGTTGAGAGTTATGAAGCAGGCGCAAGGACAGGGGCAAGCGCAAGCGCAAGCGCAAGCGCAAGCGCACACGCAAGCGCAAGCTCCGAGGCGGCCGAAATAACCGCAAGAGTCGTTTCGCTCCTGGCGGTGGACCCCGTCTCAACTCGGGTGAACTACATCCGCAATAACGGGCCAGAGCTGATCGTTCCCGAGCTCAACCCCAGCCAGCCTTCGCTCTTCGGGGAATAAATCTTGGCGCCTCGGCGTTCTAGTACCCATGGGGGTAGCCTTGTTGCCAATGGATGCCGAGGTAGTTGATTCGACCGCAACCGACGTTGCGCTTCGCTCTGGCGCGCCTGCAAAGCGTCCAACCAGCGCGGTAGCAGTCGCCGAACTTAAATCACGGTTCGAGCGCGATGCGCTTCAATACACATCCCAACTTTATGCAGCAGCTCTGCGTTACACAAAGAACGCGCACGATGCCCAAGATCTGGTCCAAGATACTTACGCCAAAGCGTTCACCTCATTTCATCAGTATCAAGATGGCACCAATCTCAAAGCTTGGCTCTATCGAATTCTCTCCACCACCTTTATTAATACCTACCGCAAGGGCCAACGCCAACCTCAACTCGCTTCGGGCGAGCTAGAAGATTGGCAGATTGCTGCTGCTTCAAGTCACACCAGTGATCAAGGCAAATCCGCCGAAGACGAAGTATTAGAGAATCTTCCGGATGGAGATATCAAGCGCGCGCTTGCAGAAATCCCCGAGGAATTTCGGATGGCCGTTTACTTCGCAGATGTCGAGGGATATTCCTACAAAGAAATTGCCGAGATATTGGATGTTCCTGCCGGCACCGTTATGTCTCGATTGCATCGTGGTCGCAAATTACTTCGTGAATCGTTAATGGAATATGCCAAGGATCGTGGCTTTGCCAAGACGCCTAAGGCTGACACCAAGGCGAAGGGGGGAGCCAAATCATGACCCCGAACCGGCATCAGGATGCTGTTGATTGCCAACAGGTAATGCAGGCTTTTGTGCTTCTCATTGATAACGAAATCACAGAACCTTCAATGGCGACCGCTATCCAAACTCATTTTCAGGTTTGCCCACCATGTGAAGCTGAATTTGAACACGAACGTCACATCGTTGGAATGATGAAAAATTTGTTGGCGAACGAGTGTTGCGAGGAAGCTCCACAAGAGTTGATCGATCGTCTGGCAGCCCAGACCGCCTTCTTGGCCGCTCAGATGGCAGGAGAAGCTAACGTCGGAGTAGCCACCCAGTTCATTACGAGCTACAGCCGGACCGAAATCACGATTGATGGCGAAACCACCATCGAAATCGAAACTTCGCACGAAATTCGGCACGAGTTCTAAGCACTAGCTCTGACCACTAGCTCTGACCACTAGTTCTGACCATAAGTACAAGCGGCTCGTACAAGTTGCTGGTTCAAATTAAGAGTTCTCATCAGTAGTTCGGGAAATGCGCCACGCCTCACACGCGAGGTTTCCGAATT
>CAJAEK010000205.1 GCA_903938735.1 uncultured Actinomycetes bacterium
ATGACGCCCGATATTTTGCTGTTGGACGAAGCTCTCTCGGCCGGCGACGCTTCCTTCAAAGAGAAGTCATTTACCCGGATGCGCGAACTCTGCGCCGAGGCCCGCACTATCATCATCGTTTCGCACGCGCTCGCTACGGTCACCGAACTCTGTGACAGCGCTATCTGGATGCACAAGGGCTCGATGCTTGCGAAAGGCAAGCCCGATGCCATCGTCGATCAGTACTTAAAGTTTTTGGATGTAGGGGCACTGCCTTCTAACTTCGAGGATATGTAATCGCCCGACATGATTAAGGGACACGTCACCATCTTGTCCTCGGCTGCGAATATCGCCGACGCCCGCCTGCACCGACTAGCAAATGCGTTGATTGCATCCGACATCACGGTCGATATCTGGGCACTGGGTAAATCCGAGGATGCGCCGAAGCGCGCAACCTTTCATCGCGCTCCCGGCGGGAAGTCGCTCCTCGCTCGCGTATGGCGCGACATCGTTCTGCCGATTCGTGCCGAAGGCGAAATCGTTCTCACTATTGCCCCTGATTTACTGCCGACAGCACGACTTGTTACTCGCATCAAGAAGCAGAAGCTAGTCGCGGATATTTTCGAAGATTATCTCCAGCTCTTGAATGACCGCGCCTGGGCGAAAGGCGCACTCGGCGCTGCGGCGCGTATGGTCGCACGAATTGCCAATTCCGTCGCTGCCCGCGCAGATCTGACAACCGTCGCTGATATTCAAGTTCCGCCATTTAATGCGCGCCAGCGTTTAGTTGTTCGTAATCTGCCAGACCGCTCGATGTTAACAATGGCGGGAAAGCCCGATAATCAGCCGCGCGCGATTTATATTGGCGATGTCCGAACATCTCGCGGTTTGCGCACGATGTTGCAGGTTGCAGAACTTTCTCCCGATTGGCGTTTCGATATTGTCGGTGGTGTTGCGGCTGCGGATCAAGAATTTGTTAACTCCTGGCTGACGAACAACTCTGCCGCATCGCGAGTCACCTTCCATGGTCGGCTTGCACCGAATGAATCCTGGAAGATTGCACAAGGCGCGTGGGTCGGACTGTCGCTACTTGAACCAACGCCAGCATTCGTAGCTGCTGTGCCCAGCAAGTTGTACGAATACGCGGCCTGCGGTTTACCAATTGTTTCGACACCACTGCCTCGATGCGTTGAACTCGTGCGCCAGAGCGAAGCCGGAGTAATTGCATCCACGCCGACCGACATCGCGAGCGCCTTGAACTCATGGAGTAGCTCCACCGCTGGTCGCGCCGAACGCGAAAAATTGGCAGCCAACGCGCTGGCCTGGAGTTCGACTCATTTGGATAGCGCAGCTGAATACGGCGCTTTCGTTAGCGCAATCTCAGCCCTCCGCGGGTAGCTTCAGGGCGCAAAGAGCCCCCCGAGGTAGGCTACGGGGGTGTCTCCAGCAGCTCGCATTCTCGATAGCGCGGACGTCGACGCCTCGGCAGCCATCGGCGACGGCTCCTCTGTCTGGCACCTTGCCCAAGTCCGAAACGATGTCCGGATCGGTGAGAACTGCATCATCGGCCGCGGCGCATACATTGGTTCCGGCGTTGTCATGGGCAATAACTGCAAAGTTCAGAATTACGCGCTGGTCTATGAACCAGCCGTTATCGGAGATGGTGTCTTTATCGGCCCAGCCGCCGTACTCACTAACGATGAGTTCCCGCGCGCAATAACCCCCACTGGCGAATTAAAGTCCGGCTCGGACTGGCACGCTGTGGGAGTGACTATTAACGAAGGTGCCAGCATCGGCGCCCGCGCAGTCTGTATCGCACCGGTAACCATCGGCGCCTGGGCGCTCGTAGCAGCTGGCGCAGTCGTGACCAAAGATGTTCCTAACTTTGCATTAGTCGCAGGCGTTCCCGCCAAGCGCATTCGTTGGGTGGGTCGAGCAGGACATCCGCTCAATCCAGTTGCCGGAAGCTCTGACACTTTTTCTTGCCCCGTAACAGGTGCTACATATATTGAACGCGATGGCCAATTAACCGAAGCATGAACCGACCCGAAATGAGAGCTGAATGATTCCAGCAGCAAAGCCCATCATTGGTGATGACGAGCGCGAGGCAGTCGACCGCGTCTTGCGATCTGGCATGTTGGCACAAGGCCCCGAGGTTGCGGCATTCGAAGAAGAGTTCTCACGCTTCGTTGGAGGTCGACACTGCGTTGCGATGAACTCGGGCACATCAGCACTCCATCTTGGATTTATCGCCGCTGGAATCAAGCCGGGCGACGAAGTTATCGTTCCTTCATTTTCATTTGCCGCAACAGCTAACTCAGTCGTACTCGCAGGTGGCACACCAGTCTTCGGCGATATCGACCCCAAGACCTTTAACCTTGATCCGGCTCATGCTGAATCGTTGATTACCAGCCGCACCAAGGCGATTATGCCGGTGCACTTGTATGGCCATATTGCCGATATGGAGAAGTTTGAGGCGATTGGCAAGAAGCATGGCGTTCAGATCATTGAAGATGCAGCCCAAGGTCACCTGGCTTCGATGAATGGCCGCAACTCCGGCGAATTCGGCACCGTTGCATCATTCTCGTTCTACCCCACCAAGAACATGACCGCAGGTGAAGGTGGCATGGTTGTCACCGCCGATGCCGAGATCGCGCGTATGTTGCGCCTCTTGCGCAACCAGGGTCAAGAGATTCGCTACAAGAACGAGGTCGTTGGATTCAACACTCGTATGACAGATATTCACGCTGCAATCGGTCGAGTTCAACTCAAGAAGCTCGAAGGCTGGACCAAGCAGCGTCAGGATAACGCCGCTTACCTCAACGCGCATATTCAGGGCGTAGAGACTCCGTATCTTCAACCTGGCACCACTCACTCGTATCACCAGTACACAGTGCGAGTATCGGGCAACGATGCAGCTCGTCGTGATGCCTTCATGGCAAAGCTTGCTGATCTTGGTGTTGGCTCTGGCGTTTACTACCCGACTCCGATTCACCGTCTGCCATCTTTCGGACTTACTCTTGATCTACCAGAGACCGAAAAGATGATTAACGAATGCGTATCGCTACCTGTTCATCCATCACTGACCCAAGCAGAGCTTGAAACAATTGTGAGTGCAGTCAACCAAGCGGCGGCTTCGCTCTAATGTCGAACTTACGCGCTGGTCTTGTTGGGCTAGGCATGATGGGGCGTCACCACGCCCGCATCTTGAGCTCGCTCGACGGTGTTGATTTAGTCGCTGTTTCCGATCCCATGGGCGATCCGCATGGCGTCGCTGGTGGTCGTGAAGTTCTGAAGTCAGTTGATGATTTGATCAAGACCGGTGTTGATTATGCAATGGTGGCTGCACCCACCGCGTATCACGAAGAACTCGCGCTCAAGCTGGCCGACGCCGGCGTGCACGCACTGATTGAAAAGCCATTGGCAGTTGATACACCAGCTGCGCAACGCATTACCGATGCATTCGCGAAGGCTGGGCTCGTTGGTGCAGTAGGCCATATCGAGCGTTACAACCCTGCGCTACAACAACTCCGTGCGCGACTCGATAACGGAGATCTAGGTGATGTTTATCAAATCACGACTCGTCGTCAGGGCCCATTCCCTGCTCGCATCGCCGATGTTGGCGTAATTAAGGACTTAGCAACACACGATATTGATTCGACTGCTTGGGTATCTCGCTCGGCATACGTCTCTGTCTCTGCCCGCACTGCGCACAAATCTGGTCGACCACACGAAGATATGGTGGCTGCGGTCTGCGATTTGGCTAACGGAATCATCACCAACCACCTCGTGAACTGGTTAACCCCATTTAAGGAACGCCTCACGATTGTTACCGGCGAACGCGGTGCGCTTGTGGCAGATACTTTAACCGCGGACCTTACTTTCTATGCCAACGCATCAGTCGCCACCGAATGGGATTCGGTCGCAGCATTCCGCGGCGTCAGCGAACGTGATGTGATTCGTTATGCCTTTGCAAAGCCAGAGCCGCTCCGGGTCGAGCATGAATCGTTCCGCGATGCAGTTCTGGGCAAGCCGGGCGCAACCGATCGAATTGTGACCATGGAACAAGGTCTCGCAACTGTCGCTGTCGCAAGCGCAATGTTGGAGAGCGCACAACGTAAGGAAACCATCAAGCTATGAAGATTGCCGTCGTCGCTCTAGGAAAAATTGGCTTACCGCTCGCAGTTCAATTCGCGAAGAAGGGTCACCACGTCATTGGTTGCGACGTTAACCAAGCTGCGGTTGACCTGATAAATGCCGGGACCGAACCATTTCCTGGTGAAGCTCATTTGGCTGAATACCTGAAGGAAGTCA
>CAJAEK010000206.1 GCA_903938735.1 uncultured Actinomycetes bacterium
CAAAAATCAGTGTGGATGCGTGGATGGATGAGAAGAGAATGGAAGGCAAGAGGAATAGTGAAAGGCCACGTAAGAAGTAATAAAAGAAGAGCAGCTTCCGGGGATCAACTCGGTCGGTTAACCAACCAGAAAATATTGTGCCGATAACGTCGAAAACGCCAATCAGCGCGAGCAAACTAGCCGCAGTTACTTGAGATAACCCATGGTCGTGCGCCGCCGGAATAAAGTGCGTGCCAATCAATCCGCTGGTCGATAACCCGCAGACAAAGAATGAACCAATCAAATACCAGAAGTCACGAATCTTGGCGCCTTCTTTGAGCGCATTGATTGCTTCGCGACCGGCGTTGCGATTGATGATCGGCGGCTCTTGCCATTCGTCATCTGCGCCATATGGCTTTACACCCGCAGCGGATGGTCGTTCTTTCAAGAAGACGAAGACCATCGGAACCATCACAAATGCGCCACACGCCACCGTGATGGAAACGGTCTTCCACCCGTGATGGATTGCTAATTGAGTCAGAGTAGGAAGAAAAATGAGTTGTCCGGTAGCGGATGCCGCGGTCAGCGCTCCAACGACAATTCCTTTGCGCTTAATGAACCAACGATTGGCGACCGATGCGGCAAAGACCAACGCCATCGAACCGGATCCCACACCCACAATGACGCCCCACAGTGCAATCAAGTGCCATGGCTTGGTCATCCAGATGGTGCAGAGTGCGCCAGCGCCGACAGTTGTTAATGCCGCCATTACGACGCGACGAATTCCAAAACGTTCCATCAGCGCAGCCGCGAAAGGTGCGGTTAATCCAAAGAGCAATACGTTGACGCTGACGGCTGCCGAAATGGTGTCTCGACCCCAGCCAAAAGCATCTTGAAGCGGAACAATCAATACTGATGGTGCGGATCGAAATCCTGCGGTCGCAACCAACGTGAAAAAAGTGACGGCCATCGCGATCCAAGCCGGATGGACATAGCGCTTCTTAGAAACCGGTGCAGTTGCCATCGTTATCCCACGTACTCTTCGAGCAGGCTCTTCTCTGCCTCTGAAATTCGTCGTGCTTTCATGGTCGACATGTCAATCATTACTTGAACAGTCTTGCCGCGAGCATGCAATCCCTTGTCGCTAATCAATTCATATGATGTTTCAAAGGAAGAATTACCGATCTTGGAGACCCAGATTTTTACATCGATATCGAAGCCACCATCAAATATCGGCAGCAAATAATCGACCTCGGCGTGCGCAACCACGACATCCGTGAACTTTGCGACTTGGCCGTTTTCTTTTGGTCCGACCCAGAACAAAGCCACGCGCGCTTCCTGCATATATGTCAGGTATTTGGCATTGTTCACATGGCCATAAGCATCTTGATCATCCCAGCGCACATGGACCTTAACGATGTGAATCATTAACGAGTCAGCTTCCGATATGTCACACGATGTGGACGGGCTGCATCCGCACCCAGACGAGCGATCTTGTTCTCTTCGTATGACTCGAAGTTACCCTCGAACCAGAACCATTGTGAATCGCCTTCGTAGGCCAAGATGTGGGTAGCGATGCGGTCCAAGAACCAACGATCGTGCGAGATAACCACTGCACAACCAGGGAATTCAAGCAACGCATTTTCCAACGAGCCGAGTGTTTCAACATCCAGATCGTTTGTTGGCTCATCGAGAAGCAACAAGTTGCCACCCATCTTCAAGGTCAGCGCCAAGTTCAATCGGTTTCGCTCGCCACCAGATAGAACGCCAGCTGGCTTCTGTTGGTCCGGTCCTTTAAATCCAAAGGCGGAGACGTATGCGCGTGATGGCATTTCGACGTTTCCGACCTTCATGAAATCAAGGCCGTCGGAGACAACTTCCCACAAGGTCTTCTTTGGGTCGATTCCACCACGAGACTGATCGACGTAAGAAACCTTCACTGTTTCACCGATCTTTACGGTGCCGCTATCTGGTTGTTCCATACCGAGAATGGTTTTAAAGAGTGTGGTTTTGCCGGCACCGTTAGGTCCGATAACTCCCACAATGCCGTTACGTGGCAGGGTGAACGAGAGATCATCGATGAGCAACCGCTCGCCGAATCCCTTCTTCAGGTGATCGACTTCAACAACGACATTTCCGAGACGTGGGCCCATTGGAATCTGAATTTCTTCAAAGTCTAACTTCCGCATCTTGTCGGCTTCTGCCGCCATCTCTTCGTAACGAGCAAGACGAGCCTTTGACTTGGTCTGACGACCCTTGGAGTTCATGCGAACCCACTCGAGCTCTTCCGCCAGGCGCTTAGCGCGCTTGGCATCTTTCTGGCCTTCAATCTTCAGACGAGTTGCTTTGGTGTCGAGATACGTCGAGTAGTTGCCTTCGTATGGATATGCACGTCCGCGGTCGAGTTCAAGAATCCATTCTGCGACGTTATCCAAGAAGTAACGATCGTGGGTAATAGCGACAACAGTGCCAGGATATTTCGACAAGTGTTGCTCGAGCCACAAGACGGATTCTGCGTCCAAGTGGTTGGTCGGTTCATCGAGCAGCAACAAATCAGGTTGTTGCAAAAGTAGTTTGCAGAGCGCAACGCGGCGACGTTCGCCACCAGAGAGAACCTTCACATCAGCATCGCCCGGTGGGCAACGCAACGCATCCATCGCTTGTTCTAATTGTGAATCAAGATCCCAGGCATTGCGGTGATCGAGCTGCTCCTGCAAGGTGCCCATCTCGGCCAGCAGTGAGTCGTAGTCCGCATCGGGGTTCGCCATCTCTTCCGAGATTTGATTGAAGCGAGCCATTAACGCCATGGTTTCGGCAACGCCTTCTTGTACGTTCTCTAGAACGTTCTTATCTTCATCTAGCTTGGGCTCCTGCATCAGGATGCCGACTGAGTATCCAGGTGAAAGGAATGCCTCGCCATTGGATGGTTGTTGCAAGCCGGCCATGATCTGGAGAACGGTCGACTTACCCGCACCGTTCGGTCCAACCACGCCGATCTTTGCGCCGGGATAAAACGCCAGCGTTACATCGTCGAGAA
>CAJAEK010000207.1 GCA_903938735.1 uncultured Actinomycetes bacterium
ACCAGTACCAAGTGAAGCGTCTTCAATCCTTCGTGGATCCAAATGCCGACCCACAACAGAGCGGTTATCAGCTTCGACAATCTCGCATCACTATTGGTTCCGGTGGATTAATCGGTAAGGGCATTTTTGGTGGCCCACAAACAAATGGTCGCTTTGTCCCTGAACAACAGACCGACTTCATTTTCACCGTTGCAGGTGAAGAGACTGGCTTCGTTGGGTGCGCGCTGATTTTGATGTTCTTCTCGATCTTTTTCTTCCGATCGTTTTTGATTGCACGCCGCACCAATGACATGTTTGGAAAATTGGTTTGCATTGGCGTCATCGCTTGGTTCGCTTTCCAGATGTATGAAAACATCGGAATGACCATGGGCCTAATGCCGATGACCGGCGTCCCACTGCCGTTTATGAGCTATGGCGGATCGAGTATGTTCGCCAACCTGATTGGCCTTGGACTGCTGCAGAACGTCCATTTACGCTCGCGCTAAGGCGCAAATGCCAGTCGACAGCCCCAAAATTGGTCTTTCCGTATAACTCTGCAATACTTTTCCCAGCGTTCAGCGCGTCGAGCGGTCTCCTAGCCGGTCGCCATTGATCATCTTTCGATTATCAAGGGCCCCAGAGTTAGAACCTTAATTACTCGCCACCGCAGCGGATGCTAAAGCTTTCAAAGGCGGAGTGAATCTCAAGATTCAGCCTAACCTTTACCCGGAAGTTTTTCGAATATTTAGATGAGGATTTGAGTTATGGCTATTGAGCCAAAAAAAGCGCGCAAGCGTGCAGTAAAAGGTTCGACTAAAAAAGGAACCCCAAAGGCGGTTGCTGACGATTCAGCTCCAGATGGTTCATCTCCAGCCGTAAATCAGGTCGAGAGCGTGGAAGAAACGCCAGCGGCTAAGAAGACCAGCGCCAAGGCGATCCCGGTACCGGTATTTCAAGCTGCTCCCGAAACAAAGAGCCCAGCAAAGAAAGCGCCAGCAAAGAAAGCTGCTGCGCAAAATAGTGATTCAGATAGCGAGAGCGATTCAAGCGCAGATTCTGAAGAGAATGGTTCGACGTCGAATCTGACTCCTGAAGAGCGCGAGCGCCGCCGCCGCCGTCGTGGTGGACGTGGTCGCCGTCGTGGCGGACGCGATTCGTCCGGCGAAGCAAATGACTCTAACGATGAGCTGACCGATGATTTAGATGCTGGCGACATCAATCCATCTGATGACGAAGGTACCGAATCCGGCACCCATCGCCGCCGTCGCCGTCGCGCACGTGGCGAAGGTGTCACACCAGGCGAGACCGTTGATGAAGATGGCGTTGTAACCGTCGTTAAGGTGCGCGAACCTCGAAGCGCCGATGATCGCCCAACTCGTACCGATCGTTCGGATCGCAACAACCGTCGTGACCGTGGCAATCGCCGTGATCGCGGAGACCGTCGCGACCGCAATGACCGCGAGCCACGCGACTTTGTTCGTCGTCGCGGAACCATCCTGACCGAATCAGAATTTCTGGCTCGCCGCGAAAACGTGGATCGCGTGATGTTGGTTCGCCAAACCGGCGACCGCACACAGATTGCTGTTCTTGAAGACAAGGTAATGGTCGAGCACTACGTCAACCGAAATAGCAATATTTCTTATGTCGGAAACGTTTACCTCGGTCGCGTGCAAAACGTACTTCCTTCGATGGAAGCAGCCTTCGTTGATATCGGCAAGGGCCGCAACGCGGTTCTATACGCCGGTGAAGTGAATTGGGATGCTGCTGGCTTAGCCGAAGGCGCACCTCGCAAGATTGAACACGTTCTAAAGACTGGCCAATCAGTTTTGGTTCAGGTCACCAAGGATCCCATCGGACAGAAGGGCGCTCGTCTGACAAGTCAGATCAGCTTGCCTGGTCGTTA
>CAJAEK010000208.1 GCA_903938735.1 uncultured Actinomycetes bacterium
GATCACACCATTCTTGCGGCGAAACACTATTTGCAGCGGCGGTATTCATGACCTTCTCGCCGTGCTCATCGGTACCAGTCAGAAACCAGACGTTCTCACCTTTTTGGCGATGCCAACGGGTCAACACATCGCCGGCAACTGTCGTATAGGCATGGCCGATATGCGGCGCATCGTTCACGTAGTAAATCGGCGTCGTCAGATAAAAAGATTTCGGCAGTGCCATGGTCACATCTTATCGGTCTTGGGCGTGCTGGCTTTGTGAGCCACCATCGCATCAAAGACTTGGCGCTTTGGCAGCTTAGTTTCGGTCACAACTTCAGCGATTGCCTCTTTCCGGGAAATCCCAGCGGCCTCGGCTTTCAATACTTTCTCGATAATTTCAGCGTCGCTGATATCGGATAAGTCCTTTGTGTATCCATGGATAACAACGGTCACCTCACCCAGCATCTCTTTGGAGTTCGACCAGGTGACGAGTTCGGACAAGGGACCGCGAACAATCTCTTCATACGTTTTAGTCATCTCGCGACAGACCGCGGCCTGTCGATCATCGCCAAACGCGACGCTGGCATCGGCGAGTGATTCAGATAAGCGATGTGGTGCTTCGAAAAAAACCATTGTCCGTGGTTCTTGCGCCAACTCTTGATACCAAGTGGCGCGGGTTCCAGATGTTCGTGGCGGGAATCCTTCGAAGCAAAACCGATCGGTGGGCAAACCCGAAAGCAATAGCGCGGTAGTAACAGCGCTTGGTCCCGGCAAAACTTTGACTTCAATATTGTTTTCCAAAGCGGCACGCACGAGTCGATATCCAGGATCGCTGACACCTGGCATTCCCGCATCGGTCACTACCAATAAATCTTGAGCAGATTGCATAATCGCAATAAGTTCGTCGATTCGTTCGGTTTCATTGCCCTCGAAGAAAGAGATGACTTTCGCTGAATATGTAATTCCTAAATCAGCGCAGAGTCGCCCGAATTTTCGAGAGTCCTCAGCGGCGATGTATCTGGCCTGCACGATGGCATCTCGCAGATTTGCGGTTGCGTCCCCAGGGTTACCCACGGGGACGGCGGCGAGAATCAGCATGGCGCAATTCTCGCAGGCTTTACCCTTATCCCATGACAACAAAGCAGCGAGACTGGATTACGGCCAGCGCGCTCTCGCTCGTTGCGCTCGGCTTTCGCTTGTGGCATCTCGGCACGATCAAAGGCTTTATTTTCGACGAGGTCTATTACGCGAAGGATGCGCATTCGTTATTGCAACATAGGGTGGAAATGGTGAATTCCACGACCGCCTCGTACGTGGTGCATCCGCCTATCGGCAAATGGTTGATCGCGCTCGGCATCAAACTCTTTGGTTTTCATGAATTTGGCTGGCGCTTTTCTGCAGCCGTAATTGGATCTCTATCGATAGCCATCATGTATTTCACAGCCCGAAAGTTGTTCAACAATTTCTTGTTGAGTACCGCAGCTTCACTCTTCATGATGTTTGATGGACTCGAACTAGTCCAATCTCGAACCGCGTTGCTCGATATTTTCTTGATGTTCTTTCTGCAGCTCGCTTTTCTCGCCCTTATCTACAGCCAGCATTGGGTGACTGGAATTTTGTTGGGGCTTGC
>CAJAEK010000209.1 GCA_903938735.1 uncultured Actinomycetes bacterium
GAGACCGGTCGCACCCACCAGATTCGAGTGCACTTCTCTGCCCTCCGTCACCCATTAGTCGGCGACGCCACATATGGCGCTGACCACACCATTTCAGAACGGCTAGAAATATCTCGACCTTGGCTTCATGCTCACAAGCTCAGCTTCACCCATCCCGCCTCGGGCGAGCGGATTCATTTCGAATCGCCGTACCCGGCTGACCTGACACGCTCTCTCGATATTTTGGCGACACACGGCTCACGCAACTAGTCAGTAGTAATCTCCGATAAATGTCCGCTGGAAACCCTGCATCCGATTCGTTTGTGCACTTGCATGTGCACACCGAATATTCGATGCTGGACGGTGCAGCGCGCGTCGATGAATTAGTTGCCGAAGCTGCTCGGCTGGAAATGCCAGCAATCGCAATCACCGATCATGGTTATGTTTTTGGTGCATATGATTTTAATAAGAAGGCGCGCAAAGCTGGCATAAAGCCGATCATCGGCATCGAGGCGTACGTCGCACCCGAATCACGTTTCACAAAGTCGCGCGTGAAATGGGCGGACGGCGGAGAAGACGACGTCTCCGGCGGTGGCGCATATACCCACATGACGTTGCTTGCTGAGAATAACGATGGCCTCTCTAATTTGTTCAAGCTGTCATCACTCGCTTCACTCGAGGGCTATTACTACAAGCCGCGTATGGATCGAGAGCTGCTCTCGAAATATGCCAAGGGCATCATCGCGACTACTGGCTGTCCGGGCGGCGAGGTGCAGACCCGCATTCGCATGGGGGATTACAAGGCGGCGAAACAAGCGGCGAGCGACCTGCGAGATATTTTTGGTGCCGAAAACTATTTCCTTGAACTGATGGATCACGGCATTGATATCGAGAGCCGCGTCAAGGCCGATTTACTCAAGTTAGCGCGCGAACTCAAGCTTCCGTTGTTGGCGACTAACGATTTGCATTACACCAAGCATGAAGATGCTGATGCCCATGCAGCGCTTCTCTGTGTTCAATCTGGTTCAACGCTGGCGGACCCGAAGCGCTTTAAGTTTGATAACAATGAGTTCTATCTGAAGACGCCGGCCGAAATGCGAACGCTCTTCGCTGATCTGCCTGAGAGCTGCAACAACACACTCCTGATTGCCGAGCGCTGCAACGTAACAATGCGCGAAGACGAGAATTTGATGCCCGAGTTCTCTGTGCCTAAGGGCGAAACCGAAGATTCGTGGTTACGCAAACTCTCACATGTTGGACTTTCTGACCGAATGGGCGGGGAGATTCCTAAAGAATATGAAGAGCGTTTGAACTATGAGCTCGATGTCATGGTCAAGATGGGATTTCCTGGTTACTTCCTTGTGGTGGCGGATTTGTGTTCACATGCGCGAGAAGTAGGTATTCGCGTCGGCCCTGGCCGAGGTTCTGCAGCAGGATCGCTCGTTTCCTACGCGTTGGGTATTACCGCGCTTGATCCGATCAAGCATGGCTTGCTCTTTGAGCGCTTCCTTAATCCAGAACGTATTTCGATGCCAGATATCGATCTGGACTTCGATGAACGTCGACGCTCTGAAATGATTCTGTATGCCACCGAAAAATATGGCGAGGACCGAGTCGCGCAGATCATTACTTATGGCACGATTAAGTCGAAGCAAGCACTGAAGGATTCCACTCGCGTACTTGGCTACCCATATCCAATGGGCGAGAAGTTAACAAAAGCTTTACCGCCATCGGTCATGGGTAAAGACATCAGCCTCTCTGGCGTCTTTGATAAGAAGAATGATCGTTACGGCGAAGCGGGCGAGTTCCGCACAATTTATGAGACAGACCCAGATTCCAAGCGAATTGTTGATACTGCGCTTGGCCTAGAAGGTTTGAAGCGGCAATGGGGTGTGCACGCCGCCGGCGTCATTCTCTCGCGCTACCCACTTCTAGATGTAATTCCGATTCACCGGCGCGATGCCGATGGCGCCATCATTACTCAATTCGATATGGGTGCATGCGAATCCATTGGCTTGTTGAAGATGGACTTCTTGGGACTCCGAAACCTTTCGGTGCTTGATGATGCTCTACTCAATATCAAGGCAAATGCCGGCGTAGATGTCGATCTCTCCGCTCTGACGTTGGATGACCCAACCACCTACGCGCTATTGGCGCGTGGTGACACATTAGGTGTCTTCCAGCTCGATGGTGGACCGATGCGTGCGCTCCTTCGCCAGATGGTGCCAGATTCATTCGAAGATATCTCGGCCGTGATCGCGCTCTATCGCCCTGGCCCCATGGGCGTGAAGGCTCACACCGATTACGCCGATCGAAAGAACAAGCGTCAGGCAGTGACGTCAATTCATCCAGAGCTGACCGAAGCGCTAGCTGACATCTTGGGGGACACCTACGGTCTGATTGTTTATCAAGAGCAAGTGATGGCCATTGCGCAGAAGCTGGCTGGTTTCAGTCTGGGCCGCGCGGATCTTTTGCGTAAGGCAATGGGTAAGAAGAACAAAGATATTCTGGATAAAGAGTATGTGAACTTTGAAAAGGGTATGACCGAGAACGGTTTTTCTAAAGCCGCAATCGACAAGCTCTGGGAAACGTTGATTCCTTTCTCTGACTATGCCTTCAACCGTGCTCACAGCGCGGGCTATGGCTTGGTCTCGTACTGGACCGCGTATCTAAAGGCGAACTATCCGACTGAATATATGGCGGCGCTGCTCACCAGCGTTCGTGATGACAAAGATAAGAGTGCGCTCTATCTCAACGAATGTCGTCGCATGGGTATCAAGGTGTTGCCACCTGACGTTAACGAATCTCGGGGCGATTACACCCCGCTGGGTAAGGACATTCGCTTCGGTTTAAATGCGATTCGCAACGTGGGCGAGAATGTGGTTGCTTCGATTACCGCTCGACGTGAAGATAAAGGTCGTTACTCATCGTTCGGTGATTTCTTGGCCAAGGTTGACCCAATTGTCTGCAATAAAAAAACCTTGGATGCACTCATCAAAGCTGGAGCTTTCGATTCGCTCAATCATCCGCGCAAGGGCTTGTCCTTGGTCTACATGGAAGCGATTGATTCGGTATCGGAGAGCAAGCGAGCTGAAGCAATTGGACAGTTCGATCTATTTGGCGGCACCGATGAAGACGGAGCGCCATCCAATTTGATTTCAGTGGAGCTCGATATTCCGCAGCAGGAATGGGAAAAGGGAATATTGCTGGCTTACGAACGTGAAATGCTTGGCCTGTACGTGTCAGACCATCCGCTTCTTGGCGTTGAACACGTATTGCGAGCAGCTGTCGATATGCCAATCAGCGAACTCGGCGAAGATTCGATTACCGAAGGTCAAATCACCGTTATTGGTGGGCTCATCACTCAGATTCAGCGAAAGGTCTCGCGCAACGGAGATAACTGGGCGATCGTGACGATTGAAGACCTAGAAGGTGCGGTCGATGTCATGTTCTACTCAAAGGCTTATGCTCAGCATTCACTGAAATTAATTGAAGACAAAGTTGTCGTTGTCCGTGGTCGAGTCGATAAGCGCGAAGACCAAGTGAAGTTGAGCGCCTTGGATCTGAGCATCCCTGATATCTCCATGGGGCCGGTAGGTCCATACGTGATTCGGTTGGAATCGGCTGCCTGCACGCCGCCGATTGTGGAGCGGATCAAAGAGATTCTGCGCTCTCACCCAGGCAAGCGCGAAGTTCAGTTGAAGATTGCTGACGGCGAGAAGATTATGTTGCTCAAGATTGATGACACTTTGCGGATCACCGCATCACCTAGCCTGGGAGCAGATTTAAAGTCCATCCTTGGACCAGACTGCTTGGTCTAGAATCAGCGGATGAGTTCATCCGAGTCAGTAGCGCGACCAGTACAGGTGCGAGTTGTTGACTTCCGAGGTCGCGCTCTCGGGAAGGCTGATTATGCGCAGGAGATTCCTCGAGCCGATTTAAATGTGGATGAAGCTGTCCAGCGAATTCAACCAATTTTGCAACAAGTGGCAAACGGCACTGAAGAAGACCTGAAGTCGCTCTGCGAGAAGTTTGACGGCGTTCGCCCAAATTCAATTCGGGTCCCGGAATCAGCGATTTCATCAGCGCTAGCCACGCTATCGCCCGATGTTCGCACTGCGCTGGAAGAAGCGATTCGCCGAACTCGCAAAGTTCATGAGGCGCAAAAGCGAGCAGAGATTCGCACCGAAGTAGTGACGGGCGGACAGGTCGATCAGCGATGGATTCCGGTCGATCGCGTAGGCCTCTATGTTCCAGGTGGTCGCGCGGTCTATCCAAGTTCGGTCATGATGAATGTTGTACCCGCGCAAGTGGCTGGCGTTGGAAGCATCGCGGTTGCTTCACCGCCGCAGAAGGAGAACGGCGGATTGCCGAATCCGACAATCTTGGCAACGTGTGCGCTACTGGGAATTGATGAGGTTTACGCAGTCGGTGGCGCACAAGCGATCGCAATGTTTGCTTATGGCATACCCGGCCTGTGTGAATCAGTCGACATGGTGACCGGACCAGGAAATATTTACGTCGCAGCTGCCAAACGCGCACTCCGTGGCCGAATCGGAATTGATTCCGAAGCTGGTCCCACCGAGGTTGCAGTGTTAGCGGATGAGAGCGCGATTCCCGACGAAGTCGCAGCAGACTTGATCAGCCAGGCAGAGCACGACGTGATTGCCGCAGCGGTGCTTGTGACAAATTCGCAAGCGTTAGCAAATGAAGTTCAGGTCGCGCTCGAACGTCGAGTGAGCGCTACTAAGCATGAGGATCGAATTCGAACCGCACTGGCCGGAGTTCAATCGGCGATTGTTCTTGTCGACTCGATCGAACAGGGTATTGATGTTGTCAATGCGTACGCCGCAGAACATCTTGAACTCATTACCCGCGACGCGCGCGCAACCGCCGCAAAAATTAGAAATGCTGGTGCGGTTTTCTTGGGTCGCTTCTCGCCGGTTTCGCTGGGGGATTACTCGGCTGGTTCAAACCACGTGCTGCCGACCGGTGGATGCGCGTGTCACTCGAGCGGTCTCTCGGTCCAGACATTTCTCAAAGGCGTTACTTTTATCGAGTACAACAAATCGGCATTTCTCGATGTGGCCGCAAACGTCATTCTTTTGGCTAATTCGGAAGACTTGCCAGCGCATGGTGAAGCTATGAGCGCTCGTATCAATAATCTTGAACAAGGAAAGTCTGAATGAGTTCTCGTTGGCCAGAATGGTTGCCGCTCAAGGATTCCTTGAAATCGTTGTCACCATACGGTGCGCCACAGATTCCAGATGTCATCCGCCTCAATACCAATGAGAATCCATTTGACGTGCCCGCGCCCGTTGTGGCGGCAATGACGGAAGCGCTTGCGACTGTGTTGCCGCATCTCAATCGATACCCTGACCGTGACGCGATTCAGCTACGGTCACAACTCGCTGATTATATAAATAGCCAGTCCGGGACTAATTTCGCCGAATCAAATATCTGGGCCGCGAATGGCAGTAACGAAATTTTGCAGACGTTGATGTTGGCTTGTGGTGGCCGTGGCGCGTTGGGCTTTCTGCCATCGTATTCTGTGCACCCGCTCATTGCCCAAGTCACGGGAACCGAATTCTTTAATGTTGCGCGCGATGATGACTTTTCGGTAAATATTTCTGAAGCGATTGATGTGATAAACCAACGCCGCCCAAGCTTGATATTTGTGACGACGCCAAATAATCCAACCGGTACATCCATGCCGATTTCAGATCTGGAACAACTCGCAACAGCCGCCTCGGGAATTGGATCGCTGCTTATTGTGGACGAGGCCTATGCCGAATTTTCAGATGAGACCTCTGCCGTAACCCTGATTGCACGTTATCCGCACGTTGTGGTTGTTCGCACCATGAGTAAGGCATTTGCCTTTGCTGGCGCACGAGTTGGATATTTGGTGGCTCGAGCAGAAGTTGTTGATGCCGCATTGATCACTCGCTTGCCGTACCACTTGAGCGCACCGACGCAAGCGTTGGCAATTTCGGCACTGCGGGCCGCGCCATTGCTCTTGGCCGAGGTCGACTTTTTGAAGTCGGAACGAGAGCGCGTTGCGCAGGCTCTGCAAGCAATGGGACTCATCGCCGTGCCAAGCGCCGCGAACTTTTTGATTTTTCGCGGGTTTGCACAAAACCCGTCAGAGCTCTGGCGGAGTTTGATGGAGCGGGGCGTTCTGGTCCGAGATATTGGAATCGATGGTTATCTACGAGTGACGATCGGCGCCGCCTCCGAAAATGACGCCTTCCTCAACGCCCTCCGTCAGAGTATTTAACTTTCGCCGACGCGATTATTTGGCGCCACGCAGCGCTGACGTTAGATAGATTTGCCTCCTGAGCACAAGGGAGAGTCCATGAGAAGCGCACATGTACATCGCACGACCAAAGAGTCCGAGGTCGATGTCCGGCTTAACCTTGATGGCACCGGTGAAATATCGGTCGACACTGGTGTTCCATTTTTCGATCACATGCTCTCTCAACTCGGAAAGCATTCTGGGTTTGATCTCACTGTTAAGACCTCTGGTGACGTTGACGTTGATTCCCACCATACGGTCGAAGACACATCGCTGGCTTTCGGTCAGGCGCTGCGCGAAGCGCTGGGAGATAAGGCTGGTATCCGCCGTTTTGGTGATGCCACAGTTCCCTTGGACGAAGTGTTGGTTCAAGCAGCTGTCGACCTATCTGGTCGCCCATATTTGATTCACCGCCAACCAGAAATTGTTGAACTGATTGGCACGTTCGATACGACCCTTGGTCGCCACATTTGGGAATCAATAGTTGCCGAAGCGCGGATCGCGCTCCACGTCCGAGTTCTTGAAGGTCGCAACGCGCACCACGTATTTGAAGCACAATTTAAGGCTGTTGCACGCGCGCTTCGTGACGCGGTTGCGATTGACGGTCGTACCAGCGGAATCCCATCCACCAAGGGCGTTCTTTGATCGCAATCTTGGATTATGGATCCGGAAATTTGCGTTCGGCGCAGCGCGCCTTTGAACGTGCGCACTCAGAAGTAATTGTGACCTCTGACCCTGCACTCTGTTCGCAAGCCGAAGGTCTGGTTGTTCCTGGAGTAGGCGCATATGCCGCTTGCATGGAGCAGTTAATCGCGGCGGGTGGCAACCGCATCATTCAGGAACGAGTCGATGCCAATCGGCCACTCTTTGGTATTTGCGTCGGCATGCAAGTTCTCTTTGATGAAGGAACCGAAAAATCCGGTCACGCCGGACTCGGAATTTTTGGTGGATCAGTCTCGCAACTTGATTCGCCTGTGTTGCCACATATTGGTTGGAACACGATTGAAGCCCCTGCCGAATCTGCGCTATTTGCTGGCGCCGCTGATCAATCTTTTTATTTTGTCCATTCATACGCAGCAACGAACCACGTCGGTGACGCGGTGGTTACATATGCTGATTACGGTTCCCGTTTTGTTGCCGCGGTAGAACGCGGTTCAATCGTCGCCACACAATTCCACCCAGAGAAGAGCGGCGAGGCTGGGGCGCGCATTATTCGTAACTGGGTCGAAGGGTGGGCTGCGTAGTGGAATCTGTTCTGGAATTACTTCCGGCTATCGACGTGAAGGATGGTCGAGCCGTTCGTCTCGTGCAAGGCGAGCTTGCAGCCGAAACTCAATACGGCGCACCCATTGAGGTGGCGCAGGAGTTTCAAGCAGCCGGCGCCAAGTGGATTCATTTAGTTGACTTGGATGCAGCCTTCGGCATCGGTAGTAATGCCGAACTTTTAGCAGCGGTGATTAAATCGGTGGACATTGATGTCGAACTTTCGGGCGGTATTCGCGATGATGACTCGCTCCGACGAGCACTCGCAACAGGATGTCGACGAGTGAATCTTGGAACCGCAGCGCTCGAAAACCCTGAATGGACCGCAAAGGTTATTAACGAATTCGGCGATCGAATCGCTGTGGGTCTGGATGTCCGCGGGCACACACTTGCGGCACGTGGGTGGACCCGCGAAGGCGGCGACCTCTTGGAAACTTTGGCTCGTCTCGATGCTGATGGGTGCGCGCGATATATCGTGACCGACGTCGCCAAAGATGGAACTCTGCAAGGCCCCAACATTGAACTATTGCGCGAAGTCTGCGCCGCGACCGACCGACCAGTTGTTGCCAGTGGTGGCGTTTCCACTTTGGCTGATTTAGCGGCGCTTCGCTCGCTCTCATCAATCGGCGTCGAAGGTGCAATCGTTGGCAAGGCGCTCTATGCCGGCGCTTTCACATTGCAAGACGCGCTACGCGTTAGTTACGAATAAACATGGCGCTGGCAAAACGAATAATTCCTTGTCTCGATGTCGCTGGGGGACGGGTTGTTAAAGGCGTCAATTTTCTCAATCTACGCGACGCGGGCGATCCAGTAGAACTAGCGAAGCGATATAACGAAGCGGGCGCAGACGAGCTAACATTTTTGGATATCTCCGCCAGTGTTGAGGAGCGGGCCACGACGCTCGAGGTCGTTAGTCGCACCGCGGAACAAGTTTTCATTCCTTTAACTGTTGGTGGTGGAATTCGAAGTGCGGATGATGTCAATCGGTTATTACGCGCAGGGGCCGATAAGGTCTCGATTAACACCGCTGCAATTGCGCGACCAGAATTAATTAACGAGATCGCCGATAGATTTGGGAATCAAGTATTAGTTCTCTCAGTCGATGCCCGCCGAGCACAAACTCCATCTGGATTCGAAGTCACCACTCATGGTGGGCGACAGGGCACTGGTATAGACGCTCTTGCCTGGGTGGAAGAAGGTATCGACCGAGGTGTGGGAGAAATCCTTCTGAACTCAATGGACGCTGACGGCACGGAATCAGGTTTTGACGGCGCGATGATTAAAGCGGTTCGAGCGATTTCCGCTGTGCCCATCATTGCAAGCGGTGGGGCCGGAACGGTTGAGGATTTTGGGGCTGCTTTAACAAGCGGCGCGGACGCGGTTTTGGCGGCAAGCGTCTTTCACTTTGGCAAGCTCACAATCGGAGATGTGAAAAGTTATTTAGCGGGAGCTGGCTTCACGGTGCGCCGCACCGCCTAAATACGAGAGAATATCGCCGTGAATATTCCGGCCGAGATACTTGAGCGCTTCAGCGCGGGCGAGCTCGTAGCAGCGATAGCTCAGGATGCGGTTACGAACGACGTACTTATGTTGGCCTGGATGAACCAGGAAGCGCTCTCGGCAACGATTTCAAATCGTCGCGGCACATATTGGAGTCGCAGTCGTAACGCGCTCTGGGTGAAGGGCGAGACATCGGGTCACATCCAAGAGGTGCAAGAAATTTCATTTGATTGCGATGGCGATGCAATTCTTCTCAAAGTCATTCAACACGGCGCCGCCTGTCACACCGGCGATCGCAGCTGCTTCCACCGAGAGATCGGGGAGTGAGATGGCGGGAATGACGCTCGCAGAATTTCGATTGCATGCACAGTCCAACAACGTGATTCCAGTCTGGGAAAAATTTTTAGCAGACGCGGAAACACCGCTGACGTTGTATCGCAAGCTTGCAGAAAATCGTCCTGGCACATTTCTTTTGGAATCCGCAGAACATGGCGGCACCTGGTCGCGCTATTCATTTATCGGCGCCTCTAGTCAGACGACGCTGACTGAGAAAAATGGCGAAGCTCTCTGGACCGGCACGCCTCCTGCCGGAGTTCCCACTGGCGTAGATCCCTTGACCGCGCTTCGCGAGGTGAGTGCACATTTACGGTCACCTGCGTTGCCAGAGATTGCGCCGCTCACTGGTGGCTTGGTTGGCTACATGGGCTACGAGTCGGTCCGCCGGTTGGAGAAATTGCCCACCGAAACCGCCTCACAATTTCCGGCACCAGAAATTGCATTCATGCTCACTTCCGATTTAGCTATTTATGATCATTTTGAGGGGTCGTTAACCTTGATCGCGAATGCCATCAATTGGGATGGCAGTGATTCCAGAATTGACGAAGCGTATGAAGAATCGTGCGCCCGAATAGTTTCGATGAAAGAGCGGCTGCGACAGCCAAGTGTTTCTACTATTTCGCAGATTGCGACAAAGACAGTGCCCGAATTTACGCGGGTCACCTCTCACGAGAAATATCTCGCTGATATAGAGAGCATCAAAGAAGATATTCGTTCGGGCGAGGCGTTCCAGGTTGTTCTTTCGCAGCGCTTTTCGATGCCGGTTGATGTCGATCCGTTCGAGGTCTATCGCGTACTTCGGTTGCATAACCCAAGTCCGTATATGTATTACCTTCGTTTTGACGATGGCCTCGATGTTGTGGGCTCAAGCCCAGAAGCGCTTGTAAAAGTTAGTGGTTCAGAGGTAATGATTCATCCGATTGCTGGAACACGACCACGCTCTCATGAGCCAGAGGTTGATGCCCAGCGCGCAGAAGAACTCTTGGCCGATCCGAAAGAGCGAGCAGAGCATTTGATGCTCGTGGATTTGGGTCGCAATGATTTGGGTCGAGTATGCGCATCAGGTTCGGTAGAAGTAGTTGAGTTCATGCATATTGAACGCTATTCGCATGTGATGCATATTGTTTCGACCGTGATTGGCAAACTCGCTGCGGGCAAACGCGCTATCGATGCCCTCTTCGCGGTCTTTCCAGCTGGCACGCTTTCAGGCGCTCCAAAGCCACGTGCTATGCAGATCATCGACAAGCACGAACCAGTGCGCCGTGGCATTTATGGCGGAACGGTGGGCTACCTAGATTTCACCGGCAATATCGATACTTGTATTGCAATCCGTACCGCCGTGATTCACCAAGGGACTGCATACGTTCAGGCCGGTGCCGGGATTGTGGCTGATTCTGATCCTGAATCCGAGTACCAAGAGTGCATCAACAAGGCAGCAGCAGTATTGGGCGCAATCGCAACCGCTAACTCGCTTCGAGCTATCTAATGCATACCTCCACCATTATTCGCGACCTGATTATTTTCCTAGTAGCCGCCATCGTTATCGGTTATTTCATCTTTCGGTTAATTCGCAGAGGTATCTCGAAGAAGTACGATCGCGCATCACCGGTGACGACGAAGAGCACATGGAACGCCCTCTCTGACGGCGAGGACCCCACACAATGAGTACCGTCTTAGAAGATATTTGCGATGGCGTTCGGGAGGACGTCGCCGCCCGACAAATCTCGGATGCGAAACTAGCGGAACAGATTGCAGCTGCGCCTCGACCTCACGATGCGTATGCGGCGCTAGTACCGTCGGGAATATCTGTGATTGCAGAAGTGAAACGGGCCTCGCCGAGCAAAGGCGACCTGGCCACGATTGCTCATCCTGCTGATTTGGCCCGCCAATATGCCGATGGCGGCGCGGCGATTATTAGTGTTTTGACGGAGCAGCGTCGCTTTAAAGGTTCCATTGCTGATTTTCAGAGCGTACGCGCAGCGGTAGAGATTCCGTTGCTTCGGAAAGATTTTATTGTTACCGAGTACCAAGTGCGCGAGTCGCGTGCCATAGGTGCGGATCTGCAACTCTTAATTGTTGCTGCTCTCAGCCAGACTCAACTGCGGGATTTTTATCAGATGACAAGAGAGTTGGGCATGCACTCACTGATAGAAATTCATGATGAGGCTGAACTTGAGCGAGCGCTGGATATTTCACCAAAAATTGTTGGAGTGAACTCGCGCAATCTGAAGGATCTCTCGATTAACGCCGACGCTTTTGAACGCCTCTTGCCGCTCATTCCTCAGGATGTAATAGCGGTTGCAGAATCCGGAATCTCCCAGGCCAGTGAGGTTGCGCACGTACGCGACTTAGGCGCTCGAGCCATCTTGGTAGGTGAGACTCTGGTGCGCGCAGGTGAGCCAGCCCAAGCCATCCGCAGACTTCTGGGCGAGTAACTTTTAACCCCCTTCGCTACACTTTTAGGATGTCAGCGAGCACGCAAGAGGCAATTGGCCACTTTGGTCCTTATGGTGGGCGCTTTGTCCCTGAGGCGTTGATCAACGCGCTCGATGAACTTGAAGCGGCGCATATCAGCGCAATGGCCGATCCTGCTTTTCAATTCCGACTCTCGGAACTTCATCGCACGTACACCGGTCGCCCAAGCATCATTACTGAAGCGAAGCGATTTGCCGAGCGTGCAGGTGGCGCACGGATCTTTCTCAAGCGCGAGGATTTGAATCACACGGGCAGCCATAAAATAAATAACGTTCTTGGACAAGCGCTGCTCACGCAACGCATGGGCAAGAAGCGAATCATCGCCGAAACCGGCGCAGGCCAACACGGCGTTGCATCAGCAACGGCTGCTGCCTTGCTTGGTCTTGAATGTGTTGTCTATATGGGCGAAGAAGATACGGTCCGACAATCGCTCAATGTTGCTCGAATGAAATTGTTGGGTGCCGAGGTAGTGCCGGTCACGCAAGGTTCTCGAACGCTCAAAGATGCAATCAACGAAGCGATGCGCGACTGGGTCACCAACGTTGAAACCACACACTATTTGTTGGGCACGGTTGCGGGACCACATCCATTCCCGACCATGGTGCGCGATTTCCATCGCATTATTGGCGTGGAGGCTCGGCAGCAGATGTTGGATGAAGTCGGGCGTTTGCCGGACGCAGTACTTGCATGCGTAGGCGGCGGTTCAAATGCGATTGGAATTTTCCACCCATTCATTGATGATGCGTCGGTTCGACTCATTGGACTTGAAGCAGGCGGTCGAGGCGTCGACTCAGGTCTACATGCCGCGACTATCACTGGTGGCACGCCCGGTGTTTTGCACGGAACTCGCTCATACGTTTTGCAAGATGCCAACGGCCAGACCGTCGAATCTCATTCCATCTCGGCTGGTTTGGATTACCCAGGTGTCGGACCAGAGCACGCTTATCTTCATGACATCGGCCGCGCCGAATATCGTGCGATTACCGATGATCAAGCGATGGAAGCCTTCTCGTTGCTCTCAAAATTAGAGGGAATCATTCCTGCGATTGAAACCGCACACGCCCTTGCCGGCGCGATGCAGGTTGGACAGGAGCTTGGGTCAGAAGCGATCTTGTTGATTAATCTTTCCGGCCGCGGCGATAAAGATGTCCAGACCGCCGCGAATTATTTCGGAATTCCACTGTAATGAGTGCGCTCGCCGCGTTATTTGAGAAGACCCGTTCTGAAAACCGCGCCGCTCTCATTGGTTATCTCCCAGCAGGCTTTCCTTCAAAGGAAGAGTGCATTATGGGAATTCAAGCAATGGTTAACGGGGGAGTGGATGCCGTTGAAATTGGCTTTCCCTATAGCGACCCAGTTATGGATGGCCCGGTTATTCAAGCAGCCGCTGATTTGGCACTCAGCAATGGAACGGGTGCTTCTGATGTCTTCGATATCGTTGAAGCAACGGTCAAGATGGGCGTTCCCACAGTTGTTATGACGTATTGGAATCCAATCGAGCGTTATGGCGTTACGAAATTCGCTGCTGAATTGGCGCGACGTGGCGGTTCCGGTGTTATCACGCCTGATCTAACAATTGAGGAATCGGCGTCATGGCAGCAGGCGAGCACGGCTGCCGGTACCGATCGAATTTATGTTGTAGCCCCCAGCACTACCGAGAAGCGTTTGCCGTTAGTGACGGCGCAATGCAGTGGATTTATTTACGCCGCAAGCTTGATGGGCGTGACCGGAACCAGAACATCGGTCAGCGGAAATGCGCGCGAGCTGGTTGCGCGAATTCGTGAAACGAGCTCAACCCCGGTGGCGGTTGGTCTCGGTGTCTCGAATAAAGAGCAAGCGCACGAGGTCGCATCGTACGCAGATGGCGTAATTGTGGGTTCGGCATTTATTCGCCAACTCCAAGAAAGTTCGAGTATTCATGAAGGACTAGAAAAAGTTGAAGCTCTCGCGCGATCGTTATCTGAAGGAGTACGTCGATAAAAATGTTGAAGTCGATTCAGAAATATCAAGGTTGGATTTCCTTACTTGCTCGGCTCGTTCTAGGCGGGGTACTTATTGCGGCCGGTGCGCTGAAGGCCGGAAACCCAGCACATGCTGCAATGGCGGTACGCGCCTACCAAGTTCTTCCGCTCACGCTGGCAAATATTTTGGGATATGCCTTGCCTTGGGTCGAGATGGGTGCAGGGCTTGCCCTGGTTATCGGGGTCGCGGTTAAAGCGGCAGCGATTATTGGCGGAGGATTAATGGTGGTCTTTATCGTCGCTATCGCCCAGGCGTGGGCGCGTGGCCTATCTATTGATTGTGGCTGCTTTGGCGGCGGCGGCACGGTCGCACCCGGTCATACGGCTTATGTGCAAGAAATTCTCAGAGATACCGGACTCACGGCACTCGCGGTTTATCTTTTCCGCTTCCCACACGGTAAATTTGGGTTGGATAAAGCTCCACAGGCGGAGTGAGACTTTCAGAAGTTATTTTCTAATGGTTTTCTAATGGTTAAGGAATGAGATCTCGTGGCATCTGCGAATAAGACTGGCAATTCATCCAAACAACCACAACAAAAGGGAATGCGCGGTCTGGTGATCGGCATGATCGTCTTTGTTGTAGCCGTTGGCGCAGCGTTTGCTGTCATCTCAAACCAATCCATCAAAAGCCTGAAGCTGCCAAGCAGTGTTTCCAAGGCTGATGGTTACGGAATTACTTTTAATCCGACCGGAACTCCAAAGATTGATATTTGGGAAGATTTCCAATGTCCAATCTGCAATCGCTTTGAAGGCATCAATGGCAACTACATCAACCAGGTGATTCAGGCAGGGCACGCAAAGGTTGTCTTCCACACCATGTCCTTTATCGGTCCAGAGTCAATTCTTGCTGCCAACGCGGGTGCGTGTGCCGCGAATTCGGGCAAGTTTGTTCAGTACCACGCAGCTCTATACAACAATCAACCTACGACCGAGAATTCAGGAAAAATCACCAATCCTTGGTTGACCTTGATTGGGGCTGCCGCTGGCATTACTGATCCGAAATTCGCTTCATGCGTCAACAATGGCGACTACATCAATTGGACGAAGAACATCGAGGCCGACGCTGCTGCGAAGAACGTGAACGCAACACCAACAGTCTTCCTCAATGGCAAAGAGCTTGATCGCAACACCCAGTACATGGATGCAGCTGCCTTCAAGAAGGCGTTGACCGACGCAGGAGTTAAATAATCTATTCGGCTTTTATCCCCACGCCGGCGCACTCCGCGCTGTCGTGGGGATTTCTTACTATTCACTACTACGCGCTTTGTATTCTCCTTGGAATAATTGTTGCTATCACTATCGGTCGGCGACGTTACGCCACACTGGGCGGCAACCCCGATGAAATTCTGGATATCGCAATCTACGCAATCCCAGCAGGAATTATTGGTGGCCGGCTCTATCACGTTATTACTTCACCCGATGCATACTTCGGTCGCGACGGAAACCCGCTCGATGCCTTGAAAATTTGGCAAGGCGGCATGGGAATCTGGGGCGCAATCTCGGTAGGTGCGCTCGTCGCTTTCTTCGCTTTTAAGCAGAAGGTTCGATCCACCACATTCTCAACGCTTGCGGATGCGATTGCTCCGACGCTCCTCTTTGCACAAGCGATCGGGCGAATCGGAAATTACTTCAACGGTGAACTCTTTGGAAAGCCGTCGACTCTGCCGTGGGCGCTGTCAGTGCCGGCAGCACAGCGACCAACCGGATATGAAAATTTCGCCACCTTTGTGCCGACCTTCCTCTACGAGGCGCTGTGGTGTCTCTGTGCGGGCCTGGTGTTGATCTATCTCGGGCGTTATTTCCTGGCGCAGCCGGGCGTTACCTTCTTTGCCTACATCTCGTTGTACACCCTGGGTCGTACCTGGATAGAGACGCAGCGGATTGATGCGGCGCATCGAATTCTCGGGGTTCGGCTAAATGTATGGGTGAGCGCGCTGCTCTTCCTTTGGTCCACGACACTGGTGATTCGTCGGTTGGCTCGTCTCCGAGACTCGGGGCTACAGAAAGGTTAAGATTGAGATATGGGTATTGAAGAGGTCTATCAGCGCAACTTGCACCACAAGGTTCACAAATCAGGTTGGCTTCGAGCCGCCGTCCTCGGCGCAAATGATGGACTCGTATCAATCACATCACTGTTGATTGGTGTTGCAGCCGCGAAGGCGCAAAACAATCTGGTCACCATTGGTTTGGCGGGCATAGCGGCCGGCGCAATGTCGATGGCTGTGGGCGAGTACATCTCGGTGCGTTCGCAGAGCGATATCGAGGAAGCGGATCGCGTGATGGAGATGGAGCACTTGCTCGTTGACCCAGAAGGAGAGCTCCAGGAGCTGATTCAGATTTATCGTGAGCGCGGATTGACCGATGCGCTCGCCACCGAAGTGGCGGTAGCCCTTACTGAGCACAATGCTCTCGAAACTCACCTTCGAGATGAGCTCGGACAATTTGAACACACCAAAGCTCGCCCGGTGCAGGCGGGCGTTGCATCCGCCATCTCATTCACGCTTGGTGGGGTTGTTCCTTTTATTGGTGCGGTGCTTCCGATTGCTGGACATAAGTCGGCATCGATCATCGCCTTTGGCGCTCTCGGGCTTGTGGGCACAGGGGTCATCAGCGCCCGACTCTCTGGCTCTCCGGTTGGCAAGACCACGGCGCGAGTGCTGATTGGCGGCGCGATTGGCACGGCAATCACGGCTGGAATTGGTGCGCTGGTTCACGCCTCAGGCATCTAATCACCACCAGATTTTGACCCATTTGGGGTGACCGAAATCGGCTCGCAGTTGCTACGATTTCGCACTCGCTGGTTCTGTTCCTAGTCCGGCATGTTGGGCCATCGCCGTCCCGACCGTTCATCGGGGGCGTCATGACACTTTTCTCTTCAGTACCTTCCGCGCAGGGTCTTTATGATCCTTCGCTCGAACGCGATGCCTGCGGCGTTGCGATGGTTGCGACTCTGAATAAGAAAGCAACGCATGAGATTGTTTCGCAAGCTCTCACCGCGCTTCGCAATATGGAGCATCGTGGTGCAACTGGCGCCGAGCCAGATAGTGGCGATGGTGCTGGAATCCTGATTCGTATTCCGGACCAGTTCTATCGCGAGGTATCTGGTTTTGATTTGCCGGCCGCTGGCTCTTATGCCACCGGTATTGGATTCGTCGACGCCTCCTTTACCGATAAGGCGGCTATTGAGAAAATCGCGGATGAAGAGGGCCTGATTGTTATTGGTTGGCGAGCGTTGCCTATCAACTCGTCATCACTGGGCAAGACCGCGCTTTCTGTGATGCCGAATTTTGAACAGCTCTTTGTTTCAGGCAAGGGTGGCGAAACTGGTATTCACCTTGATCGACTCGCCTTTGCGATGCGCAAGCGGGCCGAACATGCGTTGCCTATCTACTTTCCTTCATTCTCGTCGCAGACCATTGTCTATAAGGGAATGTTGACCACGCTCCAACTTGAAGAGTTCTTCCCAGACCTTTCGGATGAACGAGTGATATCGCCACTTGCGCTGGTTCACTCTCGTTTCTCCACCAACACCTTTCCGTCATGGCCACTGGCTCACCCATATCGCTTCATCGCGCACAATGGTGAAATCAATACCGTCAAAGGAAACCGCAACTGGATGCGCGCTCGCGAAAGTCTGCTCGCTAGCGATGTAATCCCAGGCGACCTAAAGCGACTTTTCCCGATTGTTGAAAACGCTGGTTCGGATTCAGCTTCGTTCGATGAAGTACTGGAGCTTCTTTATTTAGGTGGACGTTCGCTGCCACATGCAGTCTTGATGATGATTCCCGAGGCATGGGAAAACCATGCAACGATGTCGCAAAAGCGCCGTGAGTTCTATCAATTCCACTCCGCGATGATGGAGCCGTGGGATGGCCCAGCTTGCGTGACCTTCACCGATGGACACCAAGTTGGCGCAGTGCTTGATCGCAATGGCCTTCGCCCATCGCGTTATTGGGTTACTACGGATGGCTTAGTTGTTCTTGCCAGCGAAGTAGGCGTGCTTGATTTCGCACCCGAGAAGATTGCTCGCAAGGGTCGATTGCAGCCGGGCAAGATGTTCTTGGTTGATATCGAAGAAGGTCGAATCATCGAGGACGATGAGATTAAGGATGCGCTAGCTGACGCCGCGCCGTATGGCGAATGGCTTCACGCTGGATTGGTAAAGCTCTCTGACCTACCTGCACGCGAGCACATCGTCTATCCGCACTCATCTGTTGTTCGTCGGCAGCGTGCATTCGGTTACACCGAAGAAGAGCTTCGCATCATCATCACCCCGATGGCGAAAAACGGCGCCGAACCATTGGGCTCGATGGGCACCGATAGTCCGATTGCTGCGCTCTCGGATAAGCCACGATTGATCTTTGATTACTTCTCTCAACTCTTCGCGCAGGTGACCAACCCTCCACTCGATGCTATTAGAGAAGAGTTAGTTACCAGCCTGGGCGGAACAATTGGTCCAGAGCACAACTTGCTCAATCCAGGTCCGGCCTCATGTCGGCAAATTTCGTTGGATTTCCCGGTTATCGATAACGATGAACTGGCAAAGATTATTCACGTGAACGCAGATGGAAATCATCCTGGATTCCAAGCACACGTTGTCCGCGGTCTCTTTCCGGTACTCGGCGGGGGAGAAGCGCTACGCGAACGGATCGAAGAAATTCGCCACGAAGTCTCGCAAGCGATCAAGGATGGCGCACACATCATCGTTCTCTCTGACCGCGATGGCGATTCCGAAGAGGCACCGATTCCGTCGCTCCTGCTTACTGCGGCCGTCCACCATCACTTGATTCGCGAGAAGACCCGTACCAAGGTTGGCTTAGTAGTTGAAAGCGGCGAGGTCCGCGAGGTGCACCACGTTGCGCTCTTGATTGGATTTGGCGCTGCTGCGGTTAACCCGTATCTCGCTATGGAATCCGCTGAGGACTTGGTTCGTCAAGGAGTTATCACTGGCATCACACCTGAAAAGGCAGTTGCCAATCTAATCAAATCTCTCGGTAAGGGTGTTCTGAAGGTAATGTCGAAGATGGGTATTTCGACAATTGCCTCGTACACCGGTGCTCAAGTCTTTGAAGCGATTGGTTTGTCTCGTGAAGTTGTTGACGAGTATTTCGTCGGCACGACATCACGCTTGGGTGGCGTTTCGCTCGGAACGATCGCGGAAGAGACAATCCGTCGTCACCATATTGCTTATCCACCGGGCGGCGAAGTTCCCGGCACAAAGCGTTTGCCGATTGGCGGCGAATACCAATGGCGTCGCGATGGCGAGCCGCATCTTTTCGACCCCGAGACCGTCTTTACCTTGCAACATTCAACTCGCGCAAAGCGTTACGACGTCTTTAAGCGATACACCACAAAGGTTGATAACCAGGCCGAGTCATTGATGACACTGCGCGGCCTCTTCACCTTCAAAGAAGGTGTTCGCCCTACCGTTGATATCAGTGAAGTCGAACCGGCTTCCGCAATTATCAAACGATTTGCGACCGGCGCGATGTCCTACGGTTCTATCTCGGCCGAAGCGCACGAAACGCTTGCGATCGCCATGAACCGCATTGGCGGAAAATCTAATACTGGCGAAGGCGGCGAGGATCCCGCTCGCTACACCCCAGAAGCGAATGGTGACTCGAAGCGATCTGCAATCAAGCAGGTTGCATCCGGCCGCTTTGGTGTGACCAGCGAATATTTGGTCAACGCGGATGACATCCAGATCAAAATGGCACAGGGCGCGAAGCCTGGTGAAGGCGGCCAGTTGCCGGGCGGCAAGGTCTATCCATGGATTGCACAAGTGCGCTATTCGACACCTGGCGTCGGTCTTATTTCGCCACCACCTCATCACGATATTTATTCAATCGAAGACTTGGCGCAACTGATTCACGATTTGAAGAACGCCAACAATCAAGCGCGCGTGCACGTCAAGCTAGTTGCCGAAGTCGGCGTCGGAACCGTTGCCGCTGGTGTCTCTAAGGCACATGCCGATGTTGTTCTGATTTCGGGCCACGACGGTGGCACCGGTGCATCACCGCTGACATCGCTTAAGCACGCTGGTGCGCCATGGGAGCTTGGCCTCGCCGAAACTCAACAGACCTTAATGCTCAACGGTTTGCGCGATCGCATCGTTGTTCAGGTCGATGGCCAAATGAAGACCGGCCGTGACGTCGTGATCGCCGCGCTGCTCGGCGGCGAAGAGTTTGGTTTCGCAACCGCACCCTTGGTCGTATCTGGCTGCGTCATGATGCGCGTCTGCCATCTCGATACCTGCCCGGTCGGTGTCGCCACCCAAAATCCAGAACTTCGTAAGCGGTTCTCGGGCAAGCCAGAGTTCGTTGAAACATTCTTCGAATACATCGCTGAAGAAGTTCGAGAATGGCTAGCGAAGCTTGGCTTCCGCACCCTGGAAGAAGCAATCGGCCAAGTCGAAGTCCTCGATATGTCGCGCGCGGTTAATCACTGGAAGGCGAGCGGGCTTGACCTGACTCCACTGCTTGAAGCACCTGTGTTTGGAACCGATGCACCACGTCGCAATCTGACCACACAAGATCACGGTTTGGCGGCTGCGCTGGACAACAAGCTGATTGAGTTATCAAAGGATGCGCTCGAAAATAAGACGCCAGTGCGAATCGATTTGCCGGTATCGAACGTCAACCGAACTGTGGGAACCATGCTCGGCGCAGAAATAACTCGCCGATACGGTTCTGCCGGATTGCCTGCTGACACCATCAATATTGCACTCCATGGATCTGCTGGTCAGTCGCTCGGCGCATTCACGCCTAAGGGAATGGTGATTCGTCTCTATGGCGATGCCAACGACTATGTAGGCAAGGGACTTTCTGGCGGTCGAGTTGTTGTTCGTCCGGACGAGAAGGCAATGTTCACATCGCAGGAGAATGTGATCGCCGGCAACGTCATTGGTTACGGCTCAACATCGGGTCAGATTTACATTCGCGGTGTTGTTGGTGAGCGCTTCTGTGTCCGTAACTCAGGCGCTACTGCGGTTGTTGAAGGCGTTGGCGATCACGGCTGCGAATACATGACCGGTGGCACTGCGGTTGTTTTAGGCAAGACTGGTCGTAACTTCGCGGCGGGAATGTCTGGTGGACGAGCATTCATTTTGGATCTCGACCCTCGATTGGTCAATGGCGAGATGGTGGATGTTTTGCCATTGCCAGCTAACCAAGAAGAACTGTTGCTCACGATTCTGAAGGACTACTTCGCCGAGACTGGTTCGGAAGTAGCGCATGGACTTATTGAGAGCTGGGCGAGCGAGAAGTCACGCATTTCTATGGTGATGCCTCGTGACTATGCCCGCGTTCTTGAAGTTATCGAACGAGCAGAGCGCGAAGGCGTCTCGGCAGATACCGCAATCATGGAGGCTCTCAATGGCTGATCCCAAAGGATTTCTTACCACTCCACGCGAGACGCCGAAACGTCGTCCGGTAGAAGTGCGCATCAAGGATTGGAAAGAGGTTTACCTCGAGCAGGATTTCACCGATCTGCAAAAGCAGGCCGGCCGTTGCATGGATTGTGGAATCCCGTTCTGCCATTCAGGTTGCCCACTCGGCAATTTGATTCCCGAATGGAACGACTTGATCTGGCGGGGCGAAAAGCGCGAGGCGATTGATCGCTTGCACGCAACCAACAACTTCCCGGAATTCACTGGCCGGCTCTGCCCAGCACCGTGCGAAACTGCATGCGTCGTCGGTATCAATACCGATGCAGTAACAATCAAGCAGGTAGAACTACGGACCATCGAAGAGGCCTTTGCTAATGGCAACGTTGTGCCGCTCCCATCAGAGCGCATGACCGGCAAGACGGTCGCTGTCATCGGTTCTGGCCCAGCGGGTCTTGCGGTTGCTCAACAGCTGACTCGCGCTGGTCACACCGTCGCGGTCTACGAGCGGGGCGATAAGCCAGGTGGATTGCTCCGTTATGGAATTCCAGAATTCAAAATGGAGAAGTCGATTTTGGATCGTCGCATCCACCAGATGGAGCAAGAAGGAACCCGCTTCCGTAGCGCTGTGAATGTTGGCGTGGATGTCACTGGCGCTCAATTGCGTGCCAAGTACGATGCAGTTGTTCTTGCGGTTGGTTCAACGAACTGGCGCGACCTCTCGGTTCCTGGCCGTGAATTCAAGGGCGTCTATCAGGCAATGGAATATCTGCCATGGGGCAATAAGCAAGGATTGAACGAACTACCGGGTCAGCCTCCTATCAATGCTGCCGGAAAGCACGTGGTCATTCTTGGTGGCGGCGACACTGGTGCAGATTGCTTGGGTACTGCGATTCGCCAAGGTGCGGCAAGCGTGACTCAACTCGAGATTATGCCGCGACCAGCCGATGAACGACCTTCATCTCAGCCGTGGCCGACATACCCAATGATTTACCGAGTCAGCAGTGCACACGAAGAAGCCGGCGAGCGTCTCTATGCGGTTTCGACCGAAGAGTTCTTGGGTGACGCCGATGGAAATCTGCGCGCCATCAAACTTGTTGAAACTCAGTTCGTGAATGGCAAGTTTGAAAAGGTTCCTGGATCCGAACGCGAGATTCCAGCTGACCTAGCTTTCTTGGCGATGGGCTTTGTTGGTCCCGAGAAGAGTGAGCTCTTGCAACAACTCGAAGTTGATTTCGATGAGCGCGGAAATGTTAAGCGCGATGCGAAGTTTGCTACTAAAACCGAAGGCGTGTTCGTCTGTGGCGATGCGGGCCGAGGCCAGTCGTTGATTGTCTGGGCCATCGCTGAAGGGCGTTCAGCGGCAGCAGCGGTAGATGAATATTTGGTGGGGGAGACTCAACTTCCGGCACCTATCGCGCCTACTGCACGACCATTGATGGTCTAACCAGTCACACACAATTCGACTTACTAATCAGTAAGCAAATTTGAAATCGTAACTAAGTTAAGGTTGAGGTATGCGTAGAGCGAAAATTGTGTGCACGATGGGTCCGGCAGTCGAAGCCCCTGAAAAAGTTAAAGAGCTGGTTGCGGCAGGCATGAATATGGCCCGCCTCAATTTGTCTCACGGTGGCTATGACGAGCATCAAGCACGCCTTGACTCAGTACGAAAGGCAGCCGCGGATGCAGGTAAGGCCGTAGCGATCTTGGTCGATCTTCAGGGGCCAAAGATCCGATTGGCTCGATTTGCCGATGGACCACATGAGCTTAAGCGCGGCGATGTTTTCACCATCACCACCGACGACGTTCAGGGCACCAAGGAGCGCGTTGGCACTACCTACAAAGGACTGCCCGGAGATTGCAAAGCCGGCGATCGCATTTTGATCGATGATGGCAAAGTGACTGTTGAAGTTGTCGAAGTTAAGGGCAACGATGTCGTCACCAAATGTATTGAGCCTGGATTCGTGAGCAACAACAAGGGAATCAACCTTCCTGGTGTCGCAGTATCCGTGCCCGCGCTGTCGGAAAAGGACCGCGACGATCTGCGTTGGGGACTACGCGCGGGTGCGGATTTCATCGCGCTCTCGTTCGTACGTAACGCCGCCGATATCAAGGATGTTCACGCCATCATGGATGAAGAGGGCATTCGTCGTCCGGTGATTGCAAAGATCGAGAAGCCACAAGCTGTCGACAATCTCGAAGAAATCGTTGCTGCCTTTGATGGCATCATGGTCGC
>CAJAEK010000210.1 GCA_903938735.1 uncultured Actinomycetes bacterium
ACTTCCTGGTTTTCTCGCACCCACGGTTGCCGGTCATGGTGGCGTTATTCGCTCGTACGATTTAATCGAGAATGGCCGCACTATTCGTGCGCTGGTTTTTCTTGGTCGCACTCATCTCTATGAAGGCAAAGGAATCGAACCGGTTGTTCACGGTGTTCGCACCGCTGTAAAAGCAGGCTGTACTTCCGTGGTTCTCACCAACGCATGCGGTGGAATCAATCGAGACTTTAAAGTCGGTCAACCAGTCTTAATCCGCGATCACATCTCGATGACCGGTGTCAGCCCGTTGATTGGTGCAGATTTTGTTGACTTGACCGATCTTTATAGCAAGCGCATCCGCTCTTTGCTGAAGGCAGAGGATGCTTCGCTCGCCGAAGGCGTCTATGTTCATTGGCGCGGGCCTGCGTATGAGACGCCTGCCGAAATCAATATGTTGCGCACCATGGGAGCCGATTTAGTCGGCATGTCCACCGTGCCGGAAGCAATCGCCGCGCACGCACTCGGCGCCGAGGTCGTGGGTATTTCACTCGTCACCAACGCAGCCGCTGGTGTCACCGGCGAGAAGTTGAGCCACGAAGAAGTAATGGCCGCGGGCAAGGCTGCCGCCGGACGCATGGGCGAACTCCTCAGCAAAGTCCTGCACAAGATTTAATTTCCGATTATGAACGCCGCACTCATCGCCGAGGTCGAGCAATGGATTGCTCGCGATCCAGACCCGCGTACCGCCGCCCAATTGCAGTCGTGGCTGGATGAGGGCAACGAAAAGGAACTGCAACGCTGCTTTAACGGCTTTCTTGAGTTCGGCACCGCTGGCCTACGTGGTCCGGTTGGCCCAGGCCCCTCATGCATGAATAGAGCGGTGGTCGGTCGCGCTGCCGCGGGTATCGCAGCTTTTATGAAAAAGAACGGTCTACAAAGCGTCGTGATTGGCCGCGATGGCCGCCATGGTTCTGAAGATTTCACGCGCGAGAGCGCCGAGATTTTTACCGGTGCCGGGCTGAACGTTTTTGTTTTGCCTCGCCCGCTACCAACACCTGTGCTTGCCTTTGCCGTCAATCATTTACGGGTGGATTGCGGCGTAATGGTGACCGCAAGCCACAACCCCCGTGGGGACAACGGCTACAAGGTCTATCTCGGTCGCACAGTTTCTGGGATTGAATTCCGTGGCTCACAAATTATTTCGCCGGTCGATAAAGAAATTTCGCGCGAGATTTCGCTAGTCAGCGGTGACCAACCACGTGCTGAAAACTGGACTGTTCTTGACGACGATGTACTCGATGCGTACGTTCAACACACTGCGTTGCTCGGTAAAAACAAGACTCCAATCTCGGCCGTCTATACCGCAATGCACGGAGTCGGTCGCGAAACCGCGGAGAAAGTATTTGCTGCTGCTGGGTACGCGCCACTTATTCAAGTATCCGAACAAGCCGACCCCAATCCGGACTTCCCTACCGTTGCATTTCCTAACCCGGAAGAACCTGGCGCTATAGATTTAGCAATCGCGAAAGCAAAAGAAGTGGCAGCGGACATTGTTATTGCCAATGACCCAGATGCGGACCACTGTGCCGTGGCGATTAATGATCCACGATCCGGCTGGCGGATGTTGCGCGGTGACGAGCTCGGCGCAATTTTCGGTGAATACTTGGCAACCCATCGCGATATGTCGAAGCAGCGATTCGCGAATTCCATCGTCTCATCTTCTCTCCTTGGCAAGATTGCAGCGGCGCACGGCATCGAGTTTCACGAGACCCTGACCGGGTTTAAATGGATTTCTAAAGTCCCCAACCTTGGTTATGGATACGAAGAAGCTATTGGTTACTGCGTTGACCCCACGGCAACAAACGACAAGGATGGAATTTCAGCGGCGATTCAGATTGCAGATATTGCGGCTGATCTAAAGTCACAAGGCAAGACCCTTGCTGACTACTTGGATTCAATCTGGGCTACCTATGGCTTTCATCGAGGCGAACAAATCAGCGTTCGGGTGACTGACCTCAGTCGACTTGGAACTGTGATGGCTTCCATCCGAGCGGAACGTCCCGGTGCTATCGCTGGCCTTTCCGTTGAACGATTTGATGACTTGGCTGTTGCGAGCGCAGATATGCCAGTGACTGATGGTCTTCGTTTTTACCTCGAGAAGAACGTGCGGATCATCATTCGCCCGAGCGGAACCGAACCGAAGCTCAAGTGCTACATTGAAGTTGTGCGCCCAACTTCAAGCCAGGCAGATCGCGACGAAGCAGAACGCCTTGTGGCAGCCCTGACGCCAGAACTAAAGAAGTTGCTCTCGTGATCACTGATTTCAGCGAGGCATCCCTCAAAAACTTTTTAAAGACCTTGCCACCAGTCGATCAGGTAGGGGCCGAGGCTCGAGCTGCGATGTTGGCAACGCGAAGCATTAAGACCAGTTCAAAGACTTGGGCAATTGATACCGCGATCAGCATGGTTGACCTGACAACACTCGAAGGCGCCGATACACCTGGCAAGGTTCGTGCGCTCTGCGCAAAGGCGGTCCGCCCTGATGCCACCGACTCA
>CAJAEK010000211.1 GCA_903938735.1 uncultured Actinomycetes bacterium
AAGGCACTTTCGAGGTGGAGTTTCTCCCCGCAGACTCACCTGCAATTTAAGCGGAGTGGGGCGGGTCGGGCTCGAACCGACGACGACCGGATTATGAGTCCGGGGCTCTAACCAACTGAGCTACCGCCCCAGATGCTTACCTGAGGTATCTGGCACAGTCTAGGCTAGGCATCGTGAAGCGCCGAATATTCATCCTGGCCAGCGCTCTTCTCGCAACCATTGCACCAACAGCGCACGCATCACCCACCTACACATTCCCTGTGCAAGGCTGCACATACACATACGGCCATTATCACCATGACTATCCCGCAACCGACATCCTGACCCACGTCGGTTGCCTTTTCGTGGCGCCAACATCAGGCGTCGTGGATGAAGTCAATCGCGTCGATCGTTTCACCTGGAAAACAGATTTGGGCGCAGACCGCGGTGGACTTTCCATTTCCATCATTGGCGATGACGGTGTTCGTTACTACGGATCGCACCTTTCGTACATCAGCACCAAGATTGTGCCCGGTTATCGCGTGGCGGTCGGCGACGTCATGGGTCGCACGGGGGATAGCGGAGATGCCAAGGGCACCACGCCACATCTGCACTTTGGAATTTCGTGGCCGACGCCCGCAAATATTTGGTGGGTGCGCAGAGGCGAGCTCTACCCATGGAAGTTCTTGGATGCGTGGAAGGCAGGAAAAGATTTGTCGCCCGCATCGTCCGTTGCTGCGCTAGAAAAGAAGGTTGGGAAAGTTCCGGTACATACCGGGTACTAATTTCGGCATGAAAAAAGCCCCACCATTTCTGGCGGGGCTTAATTCTTGTTAATGGTTATGCAGGGTTAACTGCGTCAGCCTGTGGGCCCTTTGGACCTTGTACGACTTCGAAAGTCACGGCTTGACCTTCTTCAAGTGACTTGTAGCCATTGCCTTGAATTGCTGAGTAGTGGACGAATACATCTTGTCCGCCGCCATCAACTGCAATGAAGCCAAATCCCTTTTCAGAGTTGAACCACTTAACTGTACCTGTTGCCATGTAGCTATTTCCTTACGGTAAATGAGTGACATTTAAGAATTCCTTAACTGCCGGTCTTCCTCTGTACAGATTTACCGGATTAACGGGTACTGCCAAGCGTCGGACTGGTAAAAGTGTAACCCTGTATTGGTGAATAGCGAAAAGCTTTAGAGGGCTAATTGTGGAGAGATTACGCGTGTGGAGGGGCTAGAACTGGCCCTCAATTGGTAAATGTCAGCTCTAAGGAGTAAAAATTGGGGTGTAACTCCCGTAACTGACAGATGGGCTGGGGAAGGTCGCATCAGGTCAGGGCCTTAGATGGAGTTCGTTCATGCTACCTATGAGTACACATTCGCTACTTGCTGGCGACTTACGCATTTACTCTGCGCCTAAGGCGTTGACGCGCCATATTCAATGGTCGCTCAACGAGATCTTTGGGTATCCAGTCGACCTGACGTGGAGCAATCAACCGCTTGCCGCTGGCGCTGTAGCGTGCGAGCTGCAATGGCGCGACCTCAAGCCGGTGGCATCAAAAATCGCTTCGACCTTGAAGTCGTGGCACTACCTGCGCTTTGAAGTCCGCGAATATTCCACCGTTGGTGGCGAAGGAGTCCTCTACCGCTGCACGCCTGACCTAGGTCTGCACCAGGCGGTCACTGCATCTACCGGCGATGTAATGATTCACGAAAATCGTTTGCAGACCGCGTTGGATTCGGCGCGCGGCTATGAAGCGCTGCGAGCTGCGATGCAAGAAGCGCTCGGGACCGCGTGGGATAACGAGCTTGAGTGCTACCGCTTAGGTTTAAGCAACATTGACATCGCAAACGGGCATAGAGTTCAGGCATGACAACAGATATGCAGCCTCGCCGGATTCGCTCACGCGCAATCGCCATGATTTCTTCCGCCGTCATTTTGTCGGTGGGTATTGGTTATGGCTTGAGCCTGGTGGGATCGGGTCTTGCCGCAAAGGCGGGCAACGCAATTACTGTTACTGGCCAAGCGCGCACCAGCGCTGTTGCAGATAACGCAGTATGGATTTTGAATGTGCAGGAGAGTTCTCCGCAAGTTGCAAATTCGGTCACAAAGGTAGAGCGAAGCGTCACGGCGCTCTCTGCGTATCTCATCGACGGAGGAATTCCAGCATCGGGAATCCAAGTGGGTGGCGTGAATACCAATGCGATTAATGAATATGTAAATGGCAACCCAACCGGTCGAATTTTGTCGTATCAAGCCAATCAAAATGTGACGGTTCGTTCCAAAGACGTAAAGCTGATCAACTCGCTTTCGAATGGCATCGGCAAATTGCTGCAGACTGGCGTGAACGTCAACAACTATGGTCCTCAGTATTACGTTTCAAATCTGGCAGCTCTTCGTCCACAACTTCTGGCGGATGCAATGCGCGATGCCAAATCTCGCGGCATTTCAATCACCGCAGCTGTGGGTTCAAAGTTGGGTGCAGTTTTATCTGTCTCGAGCGGACCGGTTCAAGTAACAGCGCCGGATTCCGTAGACACATCCAGCGGCGGTATGTATGACACCACCACGATCCCCAAGACAGTAACCGTCACTGTTTCGGTCTCGTTTAAGGTCAGTAAGTAGATTTAGCCTTCGTACGACTTGAAGACCAGAACGACGTTGTGACCGCCGAAGCCGAATGAGTCATTTAACGCTGCGATAGGGCCATCAGGAAGCTTTCGTGGCACATCGCGCACGACATCGACCTTTACCGCCTCATCTAGGTTCTCAATGTTTATTGTTGGGGGAGCCATGCGGTGATGCAGGGCGAGAACAACAAAAATAGATTCGATCGCGCCAGCGCCGCCGAGCAAGTGACCGGTCATCGACTTAGTGGCAGAAACTGCAACATGTGAAATATCAGAACCGAGCGCTGCAGTAAGCGCGTTTGCTTCAGCAACATCGCCAGCAGGTGTTGAAGTTGCGTGAGCATTCAGGTGAACAATTTCAGATAACGCAACGCCTGAATCTTCCAGCGCGAACTTCACGGCGCGAGTAACGCCGGTGCCTTCGGGGTCTGGTGCTGCAATGTGATACCCGTCGGAGGTAAGTCCTTGACCAACAATCTCGGCATAAATCTTGGCGCCGCGAGCCTTTGCGTGCTCCAG
>CAJAEK010000212.1 GCA_903938735.1 uncultured Actinomycetes bacterium
CCGTATATTACTGGCGAGCTAAAGAAGCGCGACGAGTTGCGCAACGTGGCGATTATTGCCCACGTTGACCACGGCAAGACCACACTGGTCGATGCCATGTTGACTCAGTCCGGCGCATTTTCTGAGCACCAGAAAGAGGGCGAAGATCGCGATCGCGTGATGGATTCGATGGATCTCGAGCGCGAAAAGGGAATTACCATCCTTGCGAAGAACACTTCGATTCGTCGCGGTGCGCAGACCGTCAACATCATTGACACACCAGGCCACGCCGACTTCGGTGGCGAAGTAGAGCGCGGACTTGAGATGGTCGACGGCGTTATCTTGTTGGTCGACGCATCTGAAGGCCCATTGCCACAGACACGTTTCGTTTTGCGTAAAGCACTAGAAAAGAATCTGCCCGTGATCTTGGTTATTAACAAGGTCGACCGGCCAGACTCACGAATCAACGAAGTCGTTGATGAGGCATACGGTCTCTTTTTGGATCTGGATGCGAATGACGATCAGATTGAATTCCCGGTTGTCTACGCATCTGCCAAGGCTGGCCGTGCATCAATGAATCGTCCCGGCAACGGCGAGATGCCGGACCGCGAAAACTTGGACGCCTTGTTTGAAGTTATCTTCAATACGATTCCAGCCCCGGTTTATCACGAGGGCGCACCATTGCAGGCCCACGTCACCAACCTCGACTCCTCTCCATACCTTGGCCGGTTGGCGCTGTGTCGTATTCGCGAAGGCGTCATCAAAAAGGGCGAGAACGTGATGTGGATGAAGACCGATGGCACATCAGAGCGAGTGAAGATTTCGGAGCTGTTGATCACTAACGGCTTGGAGCGCGTGCCCGCATTGGAAGCTGGCCCGGGCGACATCGTCGCTATCGCTGGTATCGAAACTATTACCTTGGGCGAAACTCTTGCTGATCTGGAGCGACCACACGCGTTGCCAAAGATTATTGTTGATGAGCCGTCGATTTCGATGACTATTGGTATCAACACCAGCCCATTGGCAGGACAAGAAGGAAAGCTTCTGACCGCCCGCCAGGTAAAGAACCGACTCGATGCAGAATTGATTGGTAACGTCTCATTGCGCGTTGTTAATACTGACCGTCCTGATACATGGGAAGTTCAGGGACGCGGCGAATTGCAGCTGGCAGTGCTTGTGGAAATCATGCGACGTGAAGGCTTCGAGCTAACCGTGGGTAAGCCACAAGTAGTTGTGAAGACCGTTGATGGCAAATTGCAAGAGCCAATGGAGCGCTTGACTGTTGATATTCCTGATGAATTCCTCGGCGTTGTGACTCAGTTGATGGCGCTTCGTAAGGGCCGGATGGAGCAAATGGTTAACCACGGCACCGGCTGGATCCGAATGGACTACAAGGTTCCATCGCGTGGTCTGATCGGTTTCCGTACTGAGTTCCTTACTGAAACTCGTGGTACTGGTCTGATTCACCACGTCTTTGATGGTTATGAGAACTGGAACGGAGAGATCCGCACACGTCTGAGCGGTTCACTTGTCGCCGATCGTCGTGGCACCGTCACTGCATATGCAGTAGATGGCATTCAAGAGCGCGGCGTTATCTTCCTAGAGGTTGGTACCGAAGTCTACGAAGGCATGATTGTTGGCGAGAACTCACGTACTGAAGATATGGACGTCAATATCGTTCGCGAGAAGAAGCTGACCAACATGCGTTCATCCGGCGCCGATGATGCCAACCGCATCATTCCGCCACGTTTGCTCAACCTTGAGCAGGCACTTGAGTTCTGTCGCGAAGATGAGTGCGTTGAGGTCACCCCAAAGCACGTCCGTGTTCGTAAGACCATTCTTGATCAAAACGAGCGCGCCCGTAACGTGGGCCGTGCGAAGAAGGTCAATCAGAACGCTGAATAAATAGCTCGCATCACGTATTTGCCCCTGCTGGCGCCGGATTTTCGCAATCTGAGCTCTTGGCGGGGGCTTTTTACGTTGCATACCTCCTTTTGTCACCGTCTTTGGCTTAGATAAGCCCATGGCCGCAAAGAACCACCCTCCGCTGACTTTGCGCCGGCGCCCTGTCGCAAAACCAGTGCTGAATGAGGATGCGGGTCAAGCCGCGGTCTTAAGTGCAATTGCCGCAAACGGTTCCAATCCGCGCGGCTTGGGTGCGGCACCTGTCGTTGTCTTTGGCGCTCCAGGTACGGGCAAGACCACCACCCTAATTGAATCCGTCGTTGCGCGAATTAATTCCGGATTGAACCCCAATAGCGTTTTGATTTTGGCATACGGCCGCGAGCGCGCATCCATGTTGCGTGACGCAGTCGTTGCTCGGACAACTGCCACCGCTATCGATCCTCTGGCACGAACTTTTCACGCGCTTGCTTTCTCAATTATTAACGAGGAGATGAATCTTTCGGACCGTCCATATGTCATGGTCTCCGGCGCCGAACAAGATGCATTCATTCGTTCACTGCTTGAAAATGAACATGGCGCTTCCAAGGTTCAATGGCCAGCAGACCTTGCTGAAGCAATTACAACTCGTGCTTTTGCGCGCGAGATGCGCGACCTCATCATGCGCGCCAATGAACTCGGACTTAAATATTCTGATTTGCGTGCGCGTGGAAAAGAGTTGGGCGAGCCATATTGGAACGCGGTTGCAGACTTCTGGTCTGAATACGACGAAGTCATGGCGTTGCGCTACGCACCTGTTCCAGGCACGCCGCTTCGCATCGACCCCAGTGCAATCATTACCGAGGCGATTCGCAAACTCGATTCCGACCCTGCGCTAGCGACACGATTCCGCGAACGTTATCCAGTTATTTATGTGGATGAATTCCAAGAGTCGGATGCCAGCCAACGAGCGCTGCTCTCTCGAATTGCTGGGCCAGACCTCAACCTTTTTGCTGACTTAGATTCAACGGTTGGTCGCTTCCGCGGCGCGGATCCGGATGGTGTGCTTGGGTATTGCGACTCGATTGGTGCGCAACAGTTTATTTTGCGGACGCGACACCGTGGCGATGCTTCGATTCAATCGCTTGCTGAGACTGTTGCGGGAAAGATTCGTGGACGTTCACCGGGCCGACTTTCTTCACATGCGAGTAGCCGCCTTTCTCCAAAGGGCTCTGAAACACAGAAAAACAGTGTTTCTGCCGCCCTTCCGGTTCAAGGCTCAACCGAATCCCATGAAAGCCAATACGAAATCAATCAGAAAAATGCTTTCGCGGTGAAGCTGACGAGCCAAGCGGATTGTGCTTCGTATATTGCCTACCAATTCCGTAAGGCACATTTGATGGATGGCGTGCCATGGTCACAGATGGCAGTTATTTTGCGTTCACCCGGCGCAGCTGTGACCGCGCTGCAACGCGCATTTGCTGCTAACAACATCCCATTGGGTATCGACGCAGGCGCGACGACACTGACCGAGAATCCTCTAGTTCGACCGCTACTTTCTTTGGCACAAATCGCCATTGGCTCAATTACGTTAACAGCGTCGAACTGGCCAATCATCGAAGAGTTGCTTCGATCTGAAATGGGCGGGGCAGACGCCCTTGATCTGCGCTCGATTCGTCTGCGATTAGTGCGTGAACATCAATCACAATTAATCGAAAACCAAGACCTTGAACAAAAGTCATCGACCGATTTAATTCTTGAAGCGATAAAGAGCCACGACCTCTTTATTTTGGGCGCTATCCCGCTTGAGGAGATGCAACCCATTGCGCGTCTTCGTACCTTGATTGCAGCTGGACGTGCATCGCTCAAGAAGTCTCGAGATATTTCTGATCTACTTTTCGCCATCTGGAGTGCAGCGCTCGACTTTGATGGCGCGCCATTGGCCGATGCGCTCCGAGCGCGTGCGCTACGTGGTGGCGTTCGCGGCGCTGCGGCAGACCGCGACCTTGATGCAGTTCTGCAACTCTTTGAATCTGCCAGACGTTTTAGCGAGCGGATGCCTTTCTCGCGCCCCGGTTTATTTATCGAGGAATTACTCGATGAAACCATTTTGAGCGATGCCATCACCGCGCGCGCACAACGCGAGGAAGTCGTTTCCATTTTGACCGTCCACTCATCTAAAGGTCGGGAATGGTCGCACGTAGCATTGATGGGACTGGAAGAAGGCGTCTGGCCAAATCTGCGCAAACGTGGCTCGTTGCTGGGCAGCGAACGGTTAGCCGAATCTGTCCGCACTGGGCTGACCTCACGAGTTGAATTGGATGCAGCGTCGGCTAATGCGCTCGTCGACGATGAGCGTCGTTTGCTTCACGTTGCAATTACACGTGCAACATCGCACCTATATGCGCTCTCCTTCCATGACTCAGAGAATGAGCCATCAAGTTATTTCGAAGAAATCTATGAAGTACTCAATCCAGAATCCGCGTCGGCACTGACCGGCGAAATCCCTACGACGTCTGAGGTGCCACGCTCGTTGACCCAACAAGCGCTTGTCGCCACCTTGCGACGTGCAGTTGAGGTTCGCGATGAGGAGAAGCTGATTCCTGTGGATGAAGCTGCATCACTTCTCAAGACGCTCGCTGAAAATGGCATCCGTTCCGCAAATCCGGATACCTGGACCGGTGTGCAAACGATCAGCTCTACTTTGCCATTGGTGCCAGCGGGAGAAGTCATTCGGGTCTCGCCAAGTAACCTGCAGAACTTCTCTGAGTGTGGACTGAAGTGGTTCCTCGAAAAGAACGGAGCGCGCGATGGAGATTCGTCAGCACTAACAATCGGCTCGGCAATCCACGCTTTGGCAGCGCTACTGCACAAGGAGCCATCACTCACGCTTGATGACTTACAGACTCGGTTGGCCGATAACTGGAAGTTCATCGATAACAACACCGGCTGGGTGAAGAGTTTTGAGCTTCACGAAGCGATGACCAAGCTCGCCAAGTTCTTTACCTGGCATCACAATTCTGGTCGCACGTTGGTCGGCGTTGAATCAGAATTCACCATTGATTTAGGCCATGTCCTCATTGTCGGAAGCGCCGATCGCGTTGAAGTCCAAGAAGACTTTGTCGGGACGACAGATGGCGCTCCGGAGCGTCGAACATTTATTCTCGATTTAAAGACCGGCAACTCGGATAGTACGAAGGATGAAGCAGAGGTCAATCTTCAGCTCTCCGGATATCAGCTGGCGGCTGCGTTAAAGAAATTCACTAGCGATGAGCTCAATGAGGTTTTGCCTGATAAGTCTGGGGGGGCGAAACTCGTCTATCTCGGATCAGATGCAAAGACGCCATCTGAGAAGCCGCAATCCGCAATCGATGTGGAGAAAGAAACGGCACGAATCATCGAGACCGCCGAAAAAATGGGCGGTGCTACTTTCGATGCAGTTGTCAGCAAGCGCTGCCGCACCTGCGGTGTTCGCGCGCTCTGCCCGCTTCGCGCTGAAGGCAGGAGCGTGATTGATGAGTAACGACTCGACTAACTCCCGTATTTCACCAGTAGCGCTCGCTGAAAAATTACGTGCGGCTGGTTTTAGCATTCACAATCCCATCGACGAGCAGATCGCGATTATCACTGCGGATCTTGGTCCAGCGGTGGTTATTGCAGGTGCCGGCTCAGGCAAGACTGAAACCATGTCGCAGCGCGTTCTTTACCTTGTTGCGAACGGCATCGTGCGACCCGATGAAATTTTAGGTCTGACCTTTACGCGTAAAGCAGCGGGTGAACTCGCCGCACGTATGCGTCTTCGCTTGCGTCAACTCCGCGCCGCAGGTGGCCTGCCAAACGATCCATTGACCGGCTTGCCGCTTGATATCAATGTAAACGTCGCGACCTACAACTCTTACGCGGCGCGAGTGTTGGGAGAGCATGGGCTACGCCTTGGTTTGGATAACGACGCTCCCACTTTAGGTGAGGCCGCGGCATATCAAATTGCAGCGCAAATCGTGGAAAATTACGCACCAGAGAATGGCGCAATCTTTAATCGTCGAGCGTCGGGAATCATCTCGCGGGTTATGCGCCTCTCGGCAGATATCGCGGAACACGGCACTTCGGCGGAAGCAGTCGAAAAGTTCACAACGAGAGTCCTCAATCAATATCGCTCGCTGACCGGTAAGTCCTATGTTGCGGTGGCGAGCGCAATCGAAGTACTAGAAGAGCGGCTCGCAATCTTGCCG